>JAAOZZ010000279.1 GCA_012274175.1 Betaproteobacteria bacterium | reverse complement strand
GCTGTGTGTGAGCGAGCACGCGCGCGTGCTCGTCGTGATTCCTGCTCGTGAACTGAAGACGCTCTCGTCGCGCCTGCCAGAGGCCCTCGCGCAGGTCTTGTTTGCCTTGGCGGTTCCTGCGGAGTCGATCGCGCGCGAGTTGGCCGAAATGAGCGCCGCTCGCATCGAGAAGACCGCCAGCCGCAGCTTACTCGGGACGATGAACGATTACGCGTTGTCGGTGACGTGGGCTCTGGCCAAAGAACCCGGCCTGAGCCTTCATCGTCTCAGCGTACAACTGACGAACACGCCCGTCGGCCCGATGAAGTACGAGCGCCCCGCGCACGTGTTGGCTCTCACGTTAATCCACTGACGGTTTCTCAGGTTCTTCCGAGAGGCGCGGGCGCGCGATTCTCTGATTGCGCCGTGCTGGGCGAGGAGGCGCGCGCCGGGATCGGCGATGGGGCGTGAGCGCGAAGGGCCGGCCATGGATCGGCCGGCCCCGGGTAATCAGTGGGCGCCTGGGTCAGGCGACTTCGGGGAGTGCGGCCTGGACGTGGTCGGCGGTGGCGAGTTTCGCGCGCGTGAGCGCGGCCGCGAGCAGCGTGTGATGGGCCAGCAGATTGATCCGGCGCGGGAGCCCGCCGGTCGCCTGGTAGATCGCTTCTTCGGCCGACGGATCGAAGAGCGGGACCTCGGCGCTGGCCAGGCGGAGGCGATGCGCGAGGTAGCCGGTGAGCTCCTCGCGCGTGAGCGCGGCCATGTGATAGCGGACGACGATGCGCTGCGCGAGCGCCTCGTGCACCGCCATCGTGAGGCGCCGGCGCAATTCAGTCTGCCCGAGCAAGAGCAGACACAGGCGCGGCTCGGCATCCATCTGATAGTTGGTGAGCAAGCGCAGATCCTCGAGGACATCGGGACGGAGATGGTGCGCTTCGTCGACGACGAGGATGGGCCGGGTGCGCGCGTCCGTGCAGAGGCGGGAGACCTCGCTTTTGATCTGGCGATAGAGGGCGGCGCGGGAGCGCTCGACGCTGAGGCCCATCTCCCAGGAGATCGTCTTGAAGAGGTCCATGACGTTGCCGGTGGAGAGCGAGACGTAGACGACGCGGTAGAGGCCGGTGTGGAGCTGGGCGAGGACGCGGCGCGCCGCGCAGGTCTTGCCGCTGCCGCTATCGCCCGTGACGAGGCCGATGCCGCGCAAGTCGAGCAGATGCGCGAGGCGGACATCGAGCTCGCGACTGCTGGCCGAGGGAAAGAGGTCGTCGGCGGCGATCTCCTGGCCGAAGGGGTGGCGCGTGAGGGCAAAATGTTTGCGGTACATGTCAGAAGTCCTCGTCGAGTTTGCGCAGCGGTAAGCCGGGCGGCGGCACGCTGGCGGTGCTGGGGGTGAGGAGCTTCGTGCCGTGGTCGCGGCGCACGAAGCAGTTGGCGTAGGCATCGACGCGCGTGGCGGTGCCGACGGCGCGGCCCTGGACGACGACCGTGACGCCCCGGGTGAGGTGCGCCGGGTCGTAGCGCAGCGTCACCGTCTGGCCGACGAGGGCGGCGTCGACTTCGAAGACGACGCTGTGGAGACTGACGGTACGGTCCTGCTGTACTTTGCGCTTCTCCTCGAAGAGAAAGAGCGCGGTGAGGTCCTGCGTCGGGAGCGTGACGTGGTGGGCGGCGCGGGCCCACTGCTCGCGCGGCGTGGCGTCCTGCAGGCCGCGGTGCGGGGTATCGAGGTACTCATCCTCGATCCAGGTCCAGAGGCGCTGATTGAGCGCGTCCAGTGAGTGGGTGTCGGCCTCGAGCAGCGTGGGCAGCAGCTGGAGGCGGACCGTCCGAAACCAGCGTTCCAATTTTCCTTTGCCTTGTGGCGAAAACGGACGGGCGTGGATCAGGGTCACGCCCAGCTTGGCGCAGACGAGCGCGAGGTGGCGCGCGCGGTAGGCCGAGCCGTTGTCAACGTACAAGCGCTTTGGGGCTCCACGGCGCAGGATGGCGCGCTCGAAGACGGGCAAGAAGGCCGTGACCGTTTCGCTGCGCGTGAAGGCCGCGTAGGGAATCATCCGGGTGGCATCGTCGAGCAGCGCGATGAGGTACGTCTTGTGCCGGCGGCGATCCTCGGCGTCGAGCACCGTCGGCCCGTGCATGACATCGCTCATCCAGAGCTCGTTGGCGGCGTCGTAGCTGAAGCGGCGACGATCCTTACTGGTCGGCGCGTCGGTCGGCCGCGCCATCAAGCCGTGGCGACTGAGGAGGCGATGGACCGTCGCGGGGGCGAGCGGGAGCTCCGCCGGCACGCGCTGCTGCGCGCGGGCGGTCGTGAGGATCATGGCGACGCTGTAGGTCGGATGCGCCTCTTTCAGCGCGCAGAGCTCATCGGCGACGGCTTGCGGGAGCGCCCGGGCGTGCCCCTGATCCGCGCGCGGGCGCGGCTTGAGGCCCTCGAAGCCGGCGCGGCGATAGGCGTAGAGCCAATCGCGCAACGTCTCGGCGGCGACGCGGCGACGCGTCGTGCCGGGGATGTCGTACTCGCGCGCGGCCGTCTCGCGCAAGCGCGTGTGGAGCGAGCGGTCGCCGACCGGCAGATGAAGCAGATCGGCGATCAGCCCATAGCGAAACAAGGCGACGGTGTCGGCGTGGGTCGTGGGATCAAGTGGCGGCATCGAGTCCTCCTCGCCGCAGCATCGCGGCGAGCGGGATCCTCACCCGTCCGGGCCGGCGCGGTCTGCCCCCATGCCGTGTGGGGCTGCGGACGCGCCCGCGTCTCGTCGGACCACGCGGGGATGGAATCCGAGCGGCGTCGGCAGGGTCACGAGGTGCGAGGCGGCGTGGGTCCGCAGCGCCACGAGCGCGGACGGCGTGGCGAGCGCGACGCGCACGGCCGCCAGCCGTGCGTCACCCGCGAAGCGGTCCGGCAGGAGCGTGACCACGGTGAGAAGTGCGAGACGGATGGGCAGGACCCGGCGACGGATCCAGCGCACGGCCGACGCCAACGTGATGTCGGGCCGCAGGATATCGGCCGCCGCCTCCACGCTCCGCGCGGTCTCGACGGTGGCCACCACCTGCTCGATCGGGTCGAGCGCACCCGGGAAATGGCTGGCCAGGCAGTCGGGCAACAGACTGAAGGTCTCGTGCGCCGTCGGGCAGTAGTACCGCGCGATTCGCATCCCGGTGGGCATGCGCCGCGGATAGGTGCCGTGACGCACCAGCCCACAGCCGCCGCGCGGATGGCGGGGACAGGCGGCAAGACTTGCGTCACGCCAGGCCTTGCGCGCAACATAGGCCTCGTCGGCAAGCGAGCACTCGTGGCGCAGCTGCACCGGCCGGGGGACGCACGGGGCCAACCGTGGCGTCCCCACTTCTCCTCGCCATCGCACTGATGATGGCGACCGCTCTTCTATCACAGTGGGCGCATCGCGCGCCCGCATCAGCCGGATCGAACGCCGCGGGGCAGCCCCTCGTGACACCGGGGGCGGTCGGCGGCATCCCCAAGCCCGCCCCGGGTGCTCCGGCGACCGCCGCCGAGCGCCTCCACGGCTCCCTCTCGAGCAACCGTGCGCTTCTCACTCTGCGCTCAGCGATCCGCTATTTCGTGACTGGGAGAATCCGAGGAGATCGGTCGGGGGGATTACGGATTAACGTGAGAGCCAACAGCAGGACACGCGAGGGCCTCGGTGCCGGCGACCACGCGTACGGTCGTGGGACTCGCCAGCAGCGTCAGCGGGCGCCGGACGTGGGTGTGCGGAATCGAGTAGCTGTTGCGATCAAAGCGCACGTAGGGCGTCTTCCCCGAGACCACGGGGCGCATCACGTCGGTCTCGAAGGGATGCGCGGGGAGCGGCAGCAAGCGCGGCTGCTCCTCGGCGAGGACCTGCGCCACGGTTCGATCGCGCTGCTCGGGATGGGGCCGCTGATGCGCGACGTCGTCGCGCCAGCGCCGAAACTGCGCGTTCAGATCGTCGACATCGACAAACGTGCGCGCCGCAAAGAAGGCATGTCGGAGGTACTGGATCTGGCGCTCGACTTTCCCTTTCTCATTGCCCCGCCCCGGTG
>JAAOZZ010000031.1 GCA_012274175.1 Betaproteobacteria bacterium | reverse complement strand
TCGGCTTCGACGTGCGCGACGTGCCCCTCGCCGCGACCGCCGCCGAGCGCGCCCGCGACAGCGCGGAGCCCGCGGTCACCGGGCGGCTGCGCCTCGTGCAGGAGACGGGCGCGAGCTCCGGGCTCGTGTTCTACCTCCCGGTGTTCGCGCGCGACCGCCCCGCCACCGTGGCCGAGCGGCGCGATTCCCTCGACGGCTTCGTGAACGTGGTGGTGCGCGTGGACGACATGTTCGCCGATGTGCTCGGCCGGCCCCTCATGGCGGGACTGGGATTGCGCATCGAGGACCGCGGGACCCTGGACCATCCCGACACATCGGCCGAGGTGCCCGGAGCGCCCTTCTACGCCACGCCCGAGAGGCCCGCCGCGAGCCGCGCGCTAACCTGGGGCGAATGGCGCCCGGGCCTCGCGCGGGACATCGCCGTCGCGGGCCGCCAGTGGCGCGTGCAGTTCACGGCCGAGCGCGCGACGAGCCCATGGTTCACGCCCTTTCCCCTGCTGGCACTGGTGTCGGGTACGTGCGTGAGCCTGCTGCTCTACGGGATCCTGCACACCCTGGCCCGCACGCGCGGCGAAGCGCTGTCCATCGCCCGGCGCGCCACGAGCGACCTGCGCACGCAGCTTTCCTTCACCCAGCAGCTGCTCGAGGCGATCCCGAACCCGGTGTTCTTCCGGGATGCGCAGGGCCGCTACATGGGCTGCAACCGCGCCTACGAGGACTACATCGGCCTTCCGCGCGGCGAGCTCGTGGGCAAGACCGCCCACGACGTGGCACCCGACGACATCGCGGAGCGCTCGGTGCTCGCCGACCGGGCGCTCATCGCGAGTCCCTCGGCGCAGGCCTACGAATCGAACGTCATCTACGCGCCCGACGGATCCCGGCGCGACGTGCTCATCAACAAGGCGGCGTTCCATGGGCCCGACGGCGAGGTCGCGGGACTGGTGGCGGTCCTCGCGGACATCACCGGGCGCAAGCAGCTCGAGGCCTCGACGCGCGAGAGCAACGAGCGGCTGCGCGCGGTGATCCAGGCCGCCCCGCTCGCCATCATCGCGCGGGACATGGACGGGGTCATCAGCATGTGGAATCCCGCCGCCGAGCGCATGTTCGGGTGGACCGAATCCGAGGTGCTCGGGACCGACCTGTCGATCCTTCCGCCGGCGGCGCGGGACGAGGCGATCGCGCTACGCAAGCGCGCGCAGGAGGGCGAGACCGTCTGGGTCGAGGAGACCGAGCGGCTGCACCGCGACGGCCACACGATCGACGTGTCGATGTCCGCCGCGCCCATCTACGGGGCCGAGGGGCGCGTGATCGGCACCGTGAGCACCCTCACCGACATCTCCCGGCGCAAGCAGGCGGAGGGGGCGCTGCGCGAAAGCGAAGCGCAGCTTCGCCTCGCCATGGACGCCGCGCAGATGGGCATGTGGTACTGGGAATGCGACACGGACCGCTTCATCCATTCCGACGGCCTGCACGTGCTCTTCGGCGGGGCGCCGAACGACCCACTCACCGACTATCGCGGGTTCCGCGAAAGGATGCACCCGGAGGACCGCGAGCTCTTCGATGCGACCCTGCGCCACGCCATCAAGGAAGGCTCCGATTTCCAGGTGGACTACCGCGTGGTGTGGCCGGACGGCTCGACCCACTGGCTCGCCAACCGCGGCCAGGTGCACCGGCAGGACGACGGGAAGGCCCATCGCGTGATCGGGGTCGCGATGGACATCACCGACCGCAAGGTCGCCGAGCAGCGCATCGCCCACATGGCCCACCACGACGCGCTCACGGGGCTGCCCAACCGCGTGCTGCTGCGCGACCGCATCCAGCAGGCCATCGCCCAGGCGCACCGCAACAGCGCGCAGCTCGCCGTGCTCTTCCTCGACCTGGACCGCTTCAAGACCATCAACGATTCCCTGGGCCACGAGCTGGGCGACCGGCTGCTGCAGTCGGTGGCGAGCCGCATCCTGGTGTGCGTGCGGGAAGGCGACACCGTCTCGCGGGTGGGAGGCGACGAGTTCGTGATCGTGATCCCGGGCATCGAGAGCTCGGCGGATGCCTCCTCGGTGGCCTCCAAGATCCTCGAGGTGCTGGCCTCCGCCTTCCACCTGAACGGCAACGACCTGCACGTGTCCGCGTCCATCGGCGTGAGCCTCTACCCCGCCGACGGCTCCGACGCCGAGACCCTCATGCGCAACGCCGACACGGCGATGTACCACGCCAAGGACGCGGGACGCGGGAACTTCCAGTTCTTCACGCAGCACATGAACGTGTCCGCGCAGCAGCGCCTGGTGCTGGAGAACGCCCTGCGCCGCGCGCTCGACAACCGCGAGTTCGAGCTGCACTACCAGCCGCTCTTCGACCTGCGGGACCGCTCGATCACGGGATTCGAGGCGCTGCTGCGATGGAACCCCCCGGGCCAGGAGACGGTGCTGCCCGGCGCCTTCATCGCCGCGGCGGAGGAGTCGGGTCTCATCGTGCCCATCGGGGAATGGGCGCTGCGCGAGGCGCTCCGGCAGGCGAAGACGTGGCAGGGTTTCGGGCGCGGGGTATCGGTGTCGGTGAACGTCTCGGCCAACCAGCTCGCGCGTCCCAGCTTCGTGGCGCGGCTGCGCGGGCTGCTGGACGAGACCGGCATCGATCCCGCGCTGGTGGAGCTCGAGGTAACCGAGGGCGTGATCGTCGAGGGCGCGGGAGACGCGCGCGCCGCACTCGACCATATCGCCGCGCTGGGCGTGGGCATCGCCATCGACGACTTCGGCACCGGCTACTCGGGCCTCGCGTACCTGAAGCGCCTGCCCATCGACACCGTGAAGATCGACCAGTCGTTCGTGCGCGACCTCACCATCGATCCCGACGACGCGGCGATCGTGACCGCGATCGTCGCCATGGCCCGCAGCCTCGGGGTGGACGTGGTGGCCGAGGGCGTGGAGACCGAGGAGCAGCTGGAGGAGTTGAAGCGCCTGGGCTGCCACCGCGCCCAGGGATTCCTCCTCGCGCGTCCCATGAACGCCGCGGCCGCGGCGCGCCTGCTGCGTTCGTCCGCGACCGCCGCGACCTCCAGCTGAGGGGCGCCTAGCGGTTGTCGCGCGCGAGGGTCTTCAGGTCTTCGGCGAAGGCGCTCTTGGCCTGGGTCTGGCGCAGGGTCGCCACGAACCGCACCTTCACTTCGTCATTGCCGGGCCACACGGTCTCCAGCCAGTTCATGCCCGCGTTGCCGTGCCCCGTGTACGTGTAGCGATTCATCTCCGCGGAGACCGCGGCGAGCACGCCGTTGGAAAAGTAGTCGCCCCAGGAAAGCTTCTCGCCGGCGCGGCCCGACTTGATCGCGGCGAGCTTCGACTTGATCTCGGCGGTGCGCGCCAGGCGCCGCGCGCCCGAATACTCCGCGCAGCGCTCCTTCAGCCACAGGTTGGAGCTTGCCAGCGCAAGCGAGCATACCGGCGGCGGCTGCCCGGGCAGCCTCGACTGCATGAGGTCGATGGCGAACTCGAGCCGTCCGCGCTTGCCCACCTCGAGGATCATCACGGGAAAATACGAGTTCGCGTAGGGAGCGAAGGCGTTCGCGGAAGAATCGTCGGCGGAGATCATGATCGGGGTCTTGCGTCCCGGCACGTCGAGGAAATCCCCGCCCCCCACGGCGCCGGCGGAATACACCGCGAGGCGCCTCAGGCGCGGCTTCAGCTCGTAGACGTGGTGCGTCGTGCAGCAGTTGGTGCCGCCCGTGAAGCTCGAGAAGTGGATGTCGGGATGCCCGTCCCCGTCGAGGTCGCGCCCCACGGAGCGCAAGGTCCAGCGGGAACCCGGGTCCGTCTCCTTGGGGTTCGATTGCCACACCGGCTTGCCCTGCTTGAAGATCACCACGCGCTCCTGCGCGGCGATCGCATCCGCCGCGCCTTTCACGCGCGCCACCACCGCGTCGAATTCCTCGAATGCCTTGGTGTCCACGGCCTCGAGCCCCTGGGACTCGAGCCACTCCTTCGTGTCCTGCGCGTGGGCGCGGGGCGCGAGGGCCAGCGCGAGGGCGAAGGCGATCAGGAATTTTGCGCAACCCATGCATGTCCTCCCGAAAAATGCGCGCCGAAGATTATTGTTGTCATGGGCAAGGATGGCGCCGGAACGCATCCGCCCTCGCATTATACGAGCCGGGGCATCCGCCGCCCGGCGCGTCCCCGGCGGCGCCCGGAATTCATCGCGCCGGATGTGAACTGCCTCACAGCCGGCGGGGAGGAATTTGCGCAGAATCCGGAGTGGAGCCTCGCGGAATGCGGGCTTGCGGAGGCTCCACGGGTCCTTCGCGACCGGCATTACCGTGTGTTAATGTGAGCCCTGTCGTTCGGGCGACCTGGCGCATGGACGGCCGCGCAGTCGAAGCGCATCGCATCAGCCGATCGATTCCCGAGGTTCCGAGTTGCAGGCGACCCCGTCGTTCCTTTCCACCGCGCCGGCCACACGGGACGAATCCCGCCGCGCCCTGTTCACCGTCGTCGCCGCGACGCTGGCCTTCCTCGCGCTGGCGCCCTTCGCCCGCGTGCAGCTCGAGGCGCACTGGGCCTTCGTCCCGATGTACCAGTCCGCGCTCGTGGTGGGCGACGTCATCACCGCGGCCCTGCTGCTCAGCCACTTCTACTACCTGCGGTCGAACGCGCTGTTCGTGCTGGCGAGCGGCTACCTCTTCTCGGCGTGCATGGCTGTCGCGCACATGCTCACCTTCCCCGGGTTGCTCTCGCCCACCGGCCTGCTGGACGCCGGCCCCCAGACGACCGCCTGGCTCTACATGTTCTGGCATGCGGGTTTTCCCGTAGCGGTCATCGCCTACGCGACGCTCGAATCGGGACGGTGGAACCTCCTTCCGCAATCCTTCGCGCCGGGCGCGCTGATCGCTTTTGGCGCCGGCACGGTCGCCGCGGCGACCTTCGCGCTCGTGATGCTCGCCAGCGCCGGGGCGCAGATCCTGCCCGGCATCATGCAGGGAAACCACTACACGCCCCTCATGTCCGCGGTCGTGGGCAGCGTCTGGCTCACGAGCCTCGCCGCCCTGGCCGTGCTCTGGCGCAAGCGCTCCCACACGCTCCTCGACCTGTGGCTGATGGTGTCGACGTGCGCGTGGATCTTCGACATCGCCCTGTCCGCGATGCTCAACGCGGGACGCTTCGACATCGGCTTCTATGCGGGCCGGGTCTTCGGGCTCATCGCCTCGACCTTCGTGCTCATCGTCCTGCTGATCGAGAACGGCAGGCTCTACGCGCGCATGGTCAGGGCCCGCGAGCGCGAGCAGGCCGAGCACCAGGATCTCATCGCGCTCAACAAGGACCTCGAAGCGGCGCGCGAGGTGGCCACGGCCGCTGATCGCTCGAAGAGCGCGTTCCTCGCCACCATCAGCCACGAGATCCGCACGCCCATGAACGGCGTGCTGGGACTGCTGGAGCTCCTCGCGCTGGGCCCGCTGGCACCCGCCCAGCGGCTGCAAGTCGCCACCATCCGCGAATCCGCGCAGTCGCTGCTGCGGATCATCGACGACCTGCTGGACATCTCCAAGATCGAGGCGGGGCGGCTGGACCTGAGCCCGGAACCCGCCTCGATCGCGGAAGTGGTCGCCTCCGTGAGCGCGGCCTACGCCGGTGTCGCGAGCGCGAAGAACCTGATCCTCGAGGAGGAGCTCGACGCGGGCATCTCGCCGTGGGTCATGGTGGACCACCTGCGCCTGCGCCAGATCCTCAACAACCTGGTGAGCAACGCGATCAAGTTCACCGACCGCGGCAAGGTGGGCCTTTCCGCCCGGCTCGAAACGCGGGAAGGAGGCCACGACCTCGTGCGCTTCACGGTCCGTGACACCGGGATCGGCGTCTCGAAGGCCAACCAGGCGAAGCTCTTCCAGCCTTTCGTGCAGGCCGAGCCGCGGACCTCCCGGCGCTTCGGCGGCACGGGCCTGGGGTTGAGCATCTGCCAGCGCCTGGCGGGCATGATGGGAAGCACCATCGGGATGGAAAGTGCCGAAGGCCGGGGCACCACCATGACGCTCGTGCTGCGCCTTCCGATCGCGAGCGGCACCGCGATGCCCCCGCGCCCCGGCGACATGGTTCCGGGGCAGGCGCCGAATCCCGCCTTTCGCGAATGTCCCACGGTGGAGGAAGCGGAGCGCGAACGCACCCTCGTGCTGGTGGCCGACGACCACCCGGTGAACCGCATGGTCCTGCAGCGCCAGCTCGCCACCATCGGCTACGCCTCGGAATGCGCCGAGAACGGCCGCGAGATGCTCGAGCTCTGGCGCACCGGCCGCTTCGCGCTCCTGCTCACCGATTGCCACATGCCGGAGATCGACGGCTACGAGGTGGCGCTCACGGTGCGTAGCGAAGAGGGCGCGAGGAACCTGCCGCCCGTGCCGATCATCGCGTGCACCGCCAATGCCATGAAGGGCGAGGCCGAGCGCTGCATCCAGGTGGGAATGAACGACTACCTCGCGAAGCCGGTGCAGATTCCCGAGCTCGCGGGCAAGCTGCGGATGTGGCTGCCGTGGCAGGCGAAGGGCGGGCTCCCGGGCCGCGCCCCGGAGGTCGAGAACGATCTCGCGGCCGCAACGTCGACGGCGGAGCCGATCGACCAGGCCACCCTTGATGCGGTGACCGGCGGCAGCGCGGCCTTCGCGCGCGAAGTGCTCCAGGGCTTCAGCGACGGCTACGAAGCGCGCCGCGCCGAGCTCCATGCCGCCCTCGACTACCGCGACCATCGCCGGGTCGCCGAGCACGCGCACCGCATGGCGGGAGCCTGCCGCACGGTGGGCGCCCTGCGCCTCGCACGGATCTGCACCCGCATCGAGATCGCCGCGAAGGATGCCGCGTGGAAGGCGATCGACGAGATGCGCCCGGAGCTCGATCGCGAGGTCGCGCTGCTGCGCTTCCACCTGCTCGCCGTGGTGAACGAGGCCGCGCGATAGGGGAGCGCGCGCCTGATACCATGAACGGCCCAATCGTGCGCCGTTCGATTTCCGACCTCCATGTTGCCTGACGAGTTGCTGCTGCGCCGGCTGAGCTGGAACGAAGCCAGGGACCTCGCCGGGTCGTCCTTCGAGGTCTTTCCCGACGATTCGGGAGCCGATGCGATCCCCCTGACGGTCGTCGACGTGCGCAACACCCACTCCACCCCCCGGATGATCCAGTTCTCCCTGGTCTTCCGCGGACCCGCCTCTCCCCTCCTTCCCCAG
>JAAOZZ010000278.1 GCA_012274175.1 Betaproteobacteria bacterium | reverse complement strand
GGCGCCGTCGGCGCCCAGCAGCGCCTCCCGCACGTGGGACGAGTCGGGAAGCATCGTGATCACGACGTCGGCGCCCGCGGCGGCATCGCGCGGCGAGGAAGCCGGCCGGCTGCCGGGACCGCGGAAAGCGTCCATGGCCTTCGGCACGACGTCGTAGACCGCGAGCTCGTGTCCCGCCTTCACCAGGTTGCGCGCCATCGGCGCGCCCATGGTCCCCAATCCCAGGAATGCCACTTTCATGGTCGTCCTCGCCCGTTGCTCTCGCTCAACCCGCGCCGAATCCGCCGAAGGGGAACCAGCCCGCCCCGGCGAGCACGCCCCCATCGCACGGCACGAGGGCGCCCGTGATGGCGCTCGCCGCGGGCGAGAGCAGGAAATGGATGGTCTCCGCGATCTCGCGCGGCTGCATGAGCCGGTGCATCGGCGTAGCGGCGAGGATCGGCGTGAAGTCGCGCTCGCCCTTGCGCTCCTTGGGCCGCAGGAACGGCGTGTCGGTCCACCCGGGTGCCACGGCGTTCACGCGCACGCCCTTGGACGCCCAGTGCACGGCCAGGATCTGCGTGAGGCTCGCCACCGCGGCCTTCGCCGGACCGTACGCGAGCACCGGCCCCGGGTGCACGCCCACCACCGACGAGATCGTGACGACGGCCCCGCCCCGCCCGCGTGCTGCGATGCGGCTGCCGACGACGCGGCAGCTCGCGTAGGTACCCGTGAGGTGCGAGTCGACGATGCGCCGGAACTCCGCGGTGGGCCATTCCTCGATGGGGCGCGGGACCTGCGGGATGCCGGCACAGCAGACGAGCGCGTTCGCCGGTCCGATCTTCGCCTCGACGAGGTCGGCCGAGCGTGCGAGGCCTTCCTCGTCCAGCACGTCGCCCACGGCGGCGCAGGCGTCTTCACCCAGCTCGGCGGCGAGCGCGCGCGTGCCTTCCTCGTTCAGGTCGAGCAGGCCCACGCGGCCCCCGGCGGCGACGATGCGGCGCGCCACCGCGGCGCCGATGCCGCTGGCGCCCCCGGTGACGATGGCGGTGATGCGGGAAGTCTCATCCATGGCGGTGGGATCCTCGTCTCGCGCCTCCATCCTCAGCTCCGCGCCGCCGCGGCGTGCTCCACGAACGCGAGCGACAGCCACGGCACGAAAGTCACCACGAGGAGCGCCAGGATCAGCGCCAGCACGTAGGGCCAGATCCGCGACGCGATCCTCGTGAACGGCACGCCCGACATCGCCGAGGCCACGTAGAGGTTGAGCCCAACGGGGGGCGTGATGAAGCCGATCGCGAGGTTGCACACCACGATCACGCCGAAGTGGATGGGATTGAGCCCCAGCCGCTCGGCGAGGGGTGCCAGGATGGGCGCCAGCAGCAGGATGTTGGGCGCGGTCTCCATGACGCATCCGGCCACGAGGAGCAGCGCGAGGATGATGAGGAGCTGCAGCGTCTTGTCGCTGGTAAGCGAGATCAGCGCCGCCACGGCCTCGTCGGGGATGCGCAGGATCGCGAGATTCTGCGAGAAGACGAGCGCCAGCGCGATCACGGGCGCGATCAGCCCGCAGAGGTTCGCGCTGCGGTCCAGGACCTTCGGGATCTGCTTGAGGCCGATCTTGCGCGTGATGAAGATCCCCACGAAGAGGCAGTAGACGCTCGCCACCGCCCCCGCCTCCGTGGGCGTGAAGATGCCCGAGTAGATGCCCACGAGGATGAGCGCGATGGCGCCCAGCGCATACTTCGTCCCCCAGAACGAGCGCCCGATCTCGCCCCAGCTGAACGGATGCCGGAGCCCGTACCCATGATGGCGGCACACGATGTAGGCGACGATGCACATCACGAAGACCATCAGGAGCCCGGGCAGGATGCCCGCGATGAAGAGGTCGCCGACGCTGACTCCCGTGCTGACGCCGTAGAGCACGAAGGCGATGCTGGGCGGGATGATGATGCCCACCACGCCGCCCGACGCCACGGAGCCCGCGGCGAAGTCGGTCGGGTACCCCTCCTTCTTCATGTCCGGCAGCACGACGCGCCCGATGGTGGCGACGGTGGCGGAGTTCGAGCCGCTGATGGCGGCGAAGATGCCCGAGGCCACCATCGTCGCCAGCACGAGACCCCCGCGCATCCATCCCACGAGCGAGCGGGCGAACTGCATGATCTGGTGCGCGATGCCTCCCTCGGCGATGATGTCGCCGGTGATCACGAAGAGGGGCAGCGCGATCAGCGGGAAGAGGTTGATGGAGTCGAACATCGTGATGCTGATGTTCGTGAGCGGGAACTGCTTCGTGACCAGCGTGAGCAGCACCGCCCCGATGCCCAGCAGCGTCACGATCTCGACGCCCACCAGGAAGAGGACGACCAGCAGCAGGACGACGATGAGGGCCGGATCCATGGCGAGCCTCTAGATGTGCTCTTCGAGGGCCTGGCCCACCAACGGGGCGTCCAGGCGGTAGTTTCGGATCGCGTCCCGGGCGCGCTGGAGCACGCGCACCAGCACCACGAGCCAGCCCACGGGCACGGCGACGGTCGCAATCCAGATCGGCAGGTTGACCCCCTGCATCGTCTGCTTGTAGGCGATGCTGTCCAGCAGCGGGGTCCACATGTAGAGCACCACCACGACCGCGACAGTGGCCAGGCAGAGATCGGCGACGAGCAGGCACGCGAGCTGCGGCCCTCGCGGCATGGCATCGCGGAAGATCGTGAACGCGAGGTGCGCCCGGCCGCGCGCGAGGCGCGCGGTGGACAGGTAGCTCAGCCAGATGAAGGCGTAGATCGCCGTCTCCTCCGCCCACACGATCGAGGAGTGCAGCACGTAGCGCGCCACCACCTCGGCAAAGATGATCACGATGATGTAGGCGTAGAAGAGCACGTTCAGCACGTACTCGACGTTGCGGTCGATCCAGTCGATGGCCTTGCGCATGGGGGCTCCCTGCCCTGAAGGCCGCCGCCCGTTTCGGGCGGCGGCCGGTCCTGCCCTAGTCGTGGATGCGGACGGCGCTCATGCCTTCCACCAGCGCTTCGGCTCCCCGCCGCCGCCCTGGACGACCCGGTTGACCATCTCGTACTCCTTGCGGCCGAAGCGGTCGATCAGCTCGTTCAACGTGGCCTTGTTGCGCTCGAGCGAGAGGTAGTCGCGCCAGGCGCCCCGTTCGGCGTCGGTGAGGCGCACGAACTTGGTGTCGAACGTCCGCCATCCCACCTTGGGCGAGTCGGGCTCGATGCCCGCCTGGTCGCGGCGCAGCCTGGCGAAGTTCTTGTAGATGTGCACCTGCGCGTCGTAGGCACCCTCCATCACCGCCTCCTGCAGGTCCGGCGGCAGGGCCTTGAACCATCGCGTTGCGAGCCAGGTGCTGTCGGAGTTGTACATCCAGTCCACGTCGACGAGCTGGCCCACCACCGGCCCCATGCCGCCGTCCAGCACGGAAGTCGCCGCCACGTGGATGCCGTCCACGGCGCCGTCCTTCATGGCGGTGAAGACCTCGGACCACGCGATGGGCGTCGGGTTGGCGGGCAGGATCTTGAAGGCCGCCTGCTCCAGCTTCGAACCCGTCACGCGGATCTTGAGGCCCTTGACGTCCTCGGGCTTGCGCACCGGGTGTTCCACCTTGTGCGACATCTCCAGCCAGCGCGTCGTGGGCAGGGTGAAGAGGCACATCATGTTGGCCTGCGCGGACTTGGCGCGTACGCCCTGGTCGAACTCGTGGCTGAAGAGCAGCTTCCAGTAGTTGGCGACCGGCCCGATCTGGTAGGGGATGTCGATCACGTTCCAGATGGGCGCCAGTTCGGCCGCGTTCTGCGTCGAGCAGTCGGCCGCCTGGATCACGCCCAGCTGCACCTTGCGCAGCGCCGCGGTCTGCGAGCCCAGGGCCGCGCCGTCGTGGATGTCCACGTAGACCGCGCCCTTCGAATGCTGCTCGACGGCGGCCTTGAACTCGAGGTTGCCGAAGAGCCACATCGCGACCTTGGTCACCGCGCCGTCGGGCGTGTGGTTCACGGAGCTGTCCAGGCCCAGCGTGAGCACGTGCTTGGCGCGTGCCCGCTTGGCCTTCTCCTCGTCGGCGGCGGCCGCCGCCGCCGACGCCCGCTGGGAATAGGTCGCCATCGGCAGCCCGAGGGTGGCGATCAGGGCCGCGCCATAGCCGTAGCGCGCGGCGAGCCGCAGGAACTCGCGGCGGGGTGAATCCTGGGACGATCCGGCAAGTTCTTTCCGATTGCTTTTCATGTTTCCTCCTCCTCCTTGTTCGTGCACGCCTCAGCTCGCGAATGCGCAAGCCCCCTGGAACCGTGGGTCGAGCATGGCGACCCATTCTTTTTTGCCCGCCGGGCGCGCAAGGCCCCCGGCGGGTCCGAAATACTCGGCGGTGCGGATCTCCCGGAAGGGCGTCCCGGGCAGGCGCGCCGCGAGCGCCGCCTCTCCTTCCAGCGCGCCTTCCCCATCGGCGGAAACGCGCACGCCCTGGAAGACCTCCTCCGGCGCCACGCCGTAATGCACGAGGTCGAGGATCGCCTGCAGCACGATGGACGGGATGCGCGTCCCGCCGGGCGTGCCCAGCGCGAACGTCGCCCCCGCGCGGCGCATGACCACGGGCGTGAGGTGCGGCTGGGCCACCAGCGCGCCGTCGGAAGCGCGGCGCGCGAAGATCGCAGTCCCCGTATTGAGCACCATGCCCGTGCCGGGCGCGACGAGCCCCGAGCCGAACCACGTCGGGCCGTGGGTGAAGGTCATCGACACGAGCATGCCGTCGGCATCGCCCGCGCACATGTGCGTGGTCTGTGCCGCGGCGCGCACGCGCGGCCGGTAGCGCGCGTTGCGCATGCGCCAGGCATCGGCGATGGCGTGGCGCAACGCATCCACGTATTGCCCGCCGCGCGCCTCGCCGAGCGCTCGCCCGTCCAGATCGCGCAATGCCGCGAAGAGGATGCTCGATCCGCACTCCTCGGGATCGGGCGCCCAGACGTGCGCGTCGCCGTAGCGCTGCTCGGCCGCCGCGGCAACTTTCACGGCGATGGATGCGAGGTCCTCGGGAGCGACGCAGCCGCCCGCTTCGCGGACGGTCCTGCAGACGGCCTCGGCGACGGGTCCTGCGCCGACGGCCTGCGCACCGCGCTTGGCGATCAGCTCGAGGGTCTGCGCCATCTCGGGCTGACGCAGCACCTGGCCTTCCTGCGCCGGTGCGCCGCCGGGAAAGAAGATGCGCCGGAACTCGTCGCTGAGGGTGCGATGCCGTGTGCTCGCCCAGCGCAGCGTCGCCGCGAGGTCGCGCCCGACGGGGAAGCCCTCGCGCGCCAATCGGATGGCAGGGGCCCAGGGCGCATCGGGCGGGAGCCGGCCGAAGCGCGACTGCAGCGCGCACAGGCCCGGCACGACCGCCGGCGGCGAGACCTGGGCGCCGGCGCCGGATGAATCTCCTTCAGCGGGATAGCCGCGCGGCACGACCGCGTTGAAGCTCACTTGCGAGGCGCCCTCCTCGTCCGCGCGCAGGACGACGGCCAGGCCGCCGTACCCCCCGATGCCGCAGTTGGCGGGATCGACGACGGCGAGCGCGGCCGCCACCGCCACGGCGGCATCCGCGGCGTTACCGCCGGCCTCGAGGATATCGGCGCCGGCACGGGCCGCGAGCGAATGCGCCGCGACGACGCCGGCACGCCGCGCGTCGCCGGCAGCCTGCTGCACCGATTGCGCGGGCGCCGTCGCCATGTCAGGCCATGCCCCTTTCCTGGCGTCGCGAGCGTGCCCGGCCATGGTGGCGGATCGCGGTCCCTTCGGGCCTCCCGGCCTCGCCGCCCGCGAGGCCGCGCGCTCCGTATTCCTTGATGGCGCTGCTGATCTGCAGCGGGCCGCGCACGCCCAGGCGGAACTCGTAGGTTTCCGGCACGATGTAGAAGAAGCTGTGCTCCACCGGCTCGCCGCTGGGCGCGCGCGAGACCCGCTCCATCACGAGGACCGGCTGCCCGCTGCGCAGCTTGAGCGGTTCCCGGATCCATTGGGGCACGGCGCGGGCACGGATGCCGATGTCGGCGCGCGCGACCTCCACGCCCAGCAGGTCGCGCAGGATCCCGTAGATGGTGTGCGTGTTGGCCTGCGAACGGGTGACGCGCGCGGCGTACGGCGGAAGCAGGCCGTGGGCCACGGCGAAGGGCTTGCCGCGCAGCAGGTAGAGGCGGCTCAGCGACATCGGAACGCCGTTGGCCGCGTCCTCGAACACCGTCGCCGAGCGCTCGGCGGCGCCCGCGGGCCCGAACGAGAGCAGCCGCGTGGTGGGACGGTGGCCCTGCTCGATCAGCGAATCGTAGAAGCCCGTGAGGCTGTCCAGCCCGTGCTGCACGACGGGGCCCACCACGAAGACGCCCTTGCCCTGCTTCACCTCGACCAGCTTCTTGCTCACGAGCTGGCCGATGGCCTGGCGCACGGTGACGCGGCTCACCTCGTGCATCGCCATGAGCTGCTGCTCCGAAGGCAGGCGCGCGAGCGGCGGGTGGCGCCCGGCCACGATCTCCCGCTCGAGGTGCTCCGCGAGCTGCATATAAAGGGCCTGGAGGCTTTCGCGACGCAGGGACATGGGGGATCGAGCGGAAAGGCTGCAGTTAATACATCCTAAGACGAGTTAGGATGTTATAGGCGTCTTCGCCGTGTCAAGGCCTTTCGCGGATTTTCGCGAGTCTCACGACGCACGCGTCCGCGGTGCAGAACCGCGCGCCTGCAAAATTGCCCCGACTCGTATTCCGCCCGGTTCAGCTACGCTCGCGCGAGCCGCTAACCGCGCACCAGCAACACCGCGCCGGATACGATCGCGAAGAGCAGCACGAACATGCGCAGCGGACGGCCTCCGACCCGGCCATGGGTGAGGCGGCTCACCAGGGCTCCGACCGCGAGCGCGGGTAAGAGCATGATCGCCGCTTCGAAGTGCGACGCGCTCACGCGTCCCGCCCATGCCAGCATGGCGAGCGACATCATTTGGCCCACCAGGAAGCAGACCGCGAGCGTGGAGCGCATTCTGCCGGCGCCTTGATGCTGATACACCAGCGCAAGCGGCGGACCTCCGATCCCCGTCGCCGTCTCGGTAACGCCGGTGACGACTCCGGCCGCGACGAGGGCCCGGCGGTTCGGCGTGAAGGATGGGGCGATGAGCGTCGCGATCGCCGCCAGGATGGTCACCGCGCCGATCAGCATGTCGAGAAGGCTCGAGGTCAACGTGGTGAGCAGCCACAGGCCGCCGAAGGTGCCCAGGAACCTCCCGACCGTGATCCAGGTCGCACCCGGGCGGTCCAGCGCCCCCCACTCGCGCCAAGCCACGTACACGTTGAGAGGCATCATCAGCATGAGCACGCTCACCGGTACGAGATCGGGCGCCAATAGCGCCAGGATCGGCGCGACGATGAGCGCGAAGCCCATGCCGGTCGTCGCCTGCACGAGTCCCGCGATCATCACGCTCGTGGCGATCACTGCGAATACAGCGAGACTCACTTGCCGGCCTCCCGGACTGTCGATTGCGAGGTGGCTACGCGGCGCCGCCGGCTCAGAACCCGAGCCGCTCGAGCGCCTGCGATATCCGCGCCCGCGCCGCATCCGGCCTTATCGGGAATGCGCGAAAAAAACCGTCGCGGGCGAGCGCGGAATTGCGCTCGCGAACGTTCGCGGCCCACCGGCCTGCCCGCGCGGCGTCCCCGTTCAGCGCGTGGGCCGCGGCCGCGATCATCGCGATCAGCACGTGCGCGCCGGGGGAGCGCGCGCCACGCTCCGCCCAGGCCGCCGCTTCCGCGTCCTCGCCCACGACCATGTGCGTGAACGCGCGCGTCGCCATCATCGCGTAATAGAGGGGATCGATCGGGCTCAGGCGCATGGCGAAGTCGACGTGCTCGCGGCCTTCCGTGACGCTTCCGGAGAGGGACTCGGTCCAGGCCCGCGCATACATGCCCTGCGCGTAGTTCGGGCTAATGGCGGTCGCGCGCTCGAGCCAGCCCAGGCTTCCCTCGAGGTCTCCTTCGAGCCAGTAGCTGCGCCCCATGGTGAAGTTGACGAACGGGTCCAGCGGATCGAGCTCCAGCGCGCGCTCCGCGCGGCGGCGCGCCTGGCGGACCTGCTCGGGAAGGTCGTCCGTGTAGCGCATGAAGGCCGTCTGGAAATGGACGAAGGAAAGTCCCGCGTGCGCACGCGCGAACGAGGGATCGAGCGTGACGGCCCGCTGGAAGAGCTGCGTGGCGAGCGCGTTGTCGGCACGATTGAAGCGGTAAATGTGCTGCAGTCCCAGGTGATAGGCGGACCAGGCGTCCAGGTCGTCGGGCATGGACAGGCGCGCGAGGCCGGCTTCGTGCATCGGGATGCGGATGTCGAGCGCCGTGAGGACGCGGCCGCGGATCTCCTCGCGCATCGCGTGCACGTCGTCGACGCGCCCCGAGAAGCGATCGGCCCACACGATGCCCCCGTCGTGGGCGTCCACGAGCTCCACGGTGACGACGAGCCGCGAGGCGGCGACTTCGAGCGTGCCGCACAGGCAATAGCGCACGCCCAGCAGCCGCCCGACGTGGCTCAGCTCGGAATCCGCGCCCACCCGGAACGACGACTCACGGGCGGTCACGAAGAGCCAGCGAAGGCGCGAAAGCTCGGTGATCAGGTCGGCCGGCAGCGCACTCGCGAGCGCATGACAGCGTGGGTCGCGGCCCACCGTGCGGAAAGGAAGCACCGCGAGCGACGGACGCGACATTCGCTCGAGCTGCTTGACCAACGTGCCGACGTCTTGCGCGCGGTCGGCTTCCGGGGCGAGGCGCACGGCGGCGCGCGGCAAGGTTTTCACCTCGGCAACGAACCGGAAACCCTGGCGATGGACGGTCTTGATGAAGCGCTGCGACCGGCCGTCGTCGCCGAGCGCCTGGCGCGCCGACTTCACGCGGCTCGCGACGGCGGAATCGGAGATGGGCCGGCCGTCCCACACCTTCTCGATGATCTCGTCCTTCGAGACGAGTCGCTCGTGGTTCTCCACGAGGAGCGCCAGGAGCGCGAAGACCTGCGGCTCGAGGCCACGGGCTTCGCCTTCGGAGCGCAGCTCGAACGTGGCCAGGTCGAGCTCGAAGGGGCCGAACCGATAGATCATGATCCATGGTAGATCGGGCGGGATCCTCCGGCAAACCTCCACGATTTCTCCAGGAGACCTTCAAGCTTCGGGGCGCCGCCCGTGCCACCCTGCACTCGCAGCCTCGGATCCCCGGGGCGATCTACTGGAGAATTGAAATGCCGCTCGTTACCATCGACGTGATCAAGGACGTGTTCACCCCCACGCAAAAGAAGGACCTCATCGCGAAGGTGACCCAGGCGATGATCGACGTGGAAGGCGAGGGCCTGCGGCCCGTCACTTGGGTGCGCATCAACGAGTTCGAGAGCGGCGATTGGGCCATCGGCGGCAAGCCGCTGAAGGCCTCGGACGTGCAATCGCTCGCGACCGCGAAGGCGGCGTAGGTCGCCACGGGGGCGGCGCCAACAGGCGTCGTCCCCGGCCCGGGTCTCGCTACTCCGCTAGTTGGTGTGCCGAAGCCAGTGCCGGGTGCCGTTCCGTCGCCTCGACGGCTGGGTGGACCAATTCCGTGCTCAGCCGCGAGAGGTGCTCGCTCGATTGGCGTACCGCGTAGCGCGGCGCGCGCCCGATCCGCTCCACAGGGCTTTGCTCGACGCGAGGAATCGCCTGGCGCAGCATCTGCCCATTGATCCTGAAGCGCGAGATGAGGGCCGCCAGGCTCTGGGCCTTCTCGTGCAACGATCCCGCGGCGGCGGCGGCATGCTCGACCATGGTGGCGTTCTGCTGGGTCACGCCGTCCAGTTGCACGATCGCCTGGTTGACCTGCTCGATGCCGGCCGCCTGTTGGGCCGTGAGCGCGGCGATGTCGTTCATGATCGCGGCGGCCTGCTCGATGCCGTGAATGATCTCCTGCATGGCCTCTCCGGCCTGTGCGACGAGCTTGGCACCCCCGTCGACCTGGTCGGCGGCTTCGGTGACGAGGGCCTTCACTTCCTTCGCGGCGGTGGCGCTGCGCTGCGAGAGCGCGCGCACTTCCGCGGCGACGACCGCGAAGCCGCGCCCCTGGTCGCCGGCACGCGCGGCCTCCACCGCGGCATTGAGCGCGAGGATGTTGGTCTGGAAGGCGATCGAGTCGATCGTGGCCACGATGGCGCCGATCTTGCGCGAGCTCTCGTTCGCCGCACTGATCCGCGCCACGGCCCGGGCCGCGACCTCTCCGCCGCGATGCGCCGCGACCGACGCCGAGGCCGCCAGGTCGCGCGCGGTCCGGGTGTTGTCCGCGTTCTGCTTCACGGAAGCGGTGAATTGCTCCATGCTCGACGCCGTTTCCTCGAGCGTCGACGCCTGCCTCTCCGTGCGTTCGGAGAGCTCCGTGTTGCCCGTGCTGATCTGACGTGCCGCCGTGGCGATCTCCCCGGCATTGGCGGCCACGCTCGCCACCAGGTCGTGGATCTGGCCCACGAATTCGTTCAGCGATTCGCCCATCTTCCCGAACTTGCCGCTCATCGGGGGGAGACGGCGCGTGAGGTCGCAATTGCCGGCGCGCAGGTTGTCGGTCTCCGCGACAATGAGGTCGATCCGCCAGGTGATGTGCCGGAAGAGGAGCACCGCACCGACCATCAGCAATGCCACGTCGAGCACGACCAGCATCGAGACCAGCCATGCGGCGTCGGTCGAGGCCTCACCTACGGCCGCCGCGAACGATTGCAGCTTCCACACGCTCACCGCACCCGCCGCGATGGAGACGACCGCGACCAGGCCCGCGTACACCTTGAGCGCGTTCCGGATCGAAACATCCTTCAGGTTCATGGGTCCATCCGCGAGTCGAGCAGCAATTAACATACATCAATGGCGCTCGCTGCGCGAGGGTTCCCGCGTTTTGTGACGTACGTCACATTTTTCTGGCGTCACCCCATCCAAGGGAATCACGGGTGGACATCGAAAGCATCCACCACGACGTAGGAACCATCGATGTTCTTGACCTGGAGCATCAGCGTATGCGGACCGTTGGCCAGCCCATCGGCCCTGAAGATGGTCATCTGGTATCCCTCGACGGGATAGGCCTGGAAGAGCTTCTGCTCTTTCACGAAGACGCCGTCGAGATAGATATCGGCCACTCCCGCGGCGCTGTCCTTTTCGCAGCCGATCCAGCTCACCGAGGTTCCGGTGAAGCTGAAGGTCGCGGTCGCATTCGTTTGGCTGGATGTGGCCGTCGCTCCTTCGCTCCAGACCCTGGCGTCGTTGTCGGGAGTCCACATGCCCACATAGCTGATCGATGGATCGCGTTCCTCGTAGCGCCTTCCGGGCGTCGTCACGTCGAACGCGTCCACGACGATCCGGGCGGCGCTCGACGCGGCGTTCTTTCGACCCGTCGCCTGGACCGCCAACGTGTGGTTGCCGTCGGTGAGACCCGTGGCCTTGAACACCACCGGCTGATACGTCGCGTTCGGGGAATACAGGTCGACCTCGCTGGGCGCACCGCCATCCACTTGTACTTGGGCGATGCCGGCATCCGGACCGCGATAGCCGATCAGGCTGATTGCCGTTCCGCGGAACGGCAGCGTGACCGTTTCGCCGGCGGTCCCGGTTTCGTGCGCAGTGACAGGCAGCTCGGGCTGGTTCGAGACGCCGCTGCCACTCCAGGGAAAAGCGGGGCTCGACTTGGTCCAGCCGGCGCTGTATTTCGCGTCGGGGTTCGTGTCCTGCCAATGGGACACGGTCGTCCCCGGCTGCACATCGAACGCATCCACCACGACCACGTTTCCTTGCGCCTGGCTGTTCTGCCGGCCGGTCACCTGGACCGTCAGCGTGTGCTTGCCGTCGCTCAAGTCGCTGATCGTGATGATGGGCGTATGGATCTCATCGGCCGGGCGCGCAAACAGGTCCACTTCCCTGCTTGGGCCTCCGTCCACGCTGACCAGGGCGATTCCCATGCCCCGGCCGCGGCTGCCGATCCACCTTATGGAGGTCCCGATGAAGATGACCGAGGCAGTCGCGCCAGCCGCGGCAGATTGCGTGGCGGAGCCTGCGCTCCAGCCCCAACTGGAGTCGCTCTTCGTCCATGGGCCGCTCAGGGCAACCGCCGCGTCGGATTCTTCGACGCGCATGCCGGCGGTCGGGAGGGTGGAAGCGCTAGGGGTGTCGCCGCCCGTTCCGGACGAGCTGACAGAACTGCTGCCGCCTCCACCGCCGCCGCACGAACCCAGCAGCCCCGCGAGCAATAAGATCACCACAACGGGCATGTAGCGGTTCATGGACAGCTTTCGGGAGCGCGTGCAACGACATACTAGTCATGGCCATGCCTTCGCCGCCGTCGGACGGCACGAGCGCTCGTTGTAGGACCATGCCGCTTCTCGTTCTTATCGAGGGGGAACGAGTCCCGGTGGCGCGTCGATCGACGGGCATGAAGATCGATGTGGCTACGAAGTTCAATCGAAATCGGGAGCCGCCGCCATTCCCCACCCGGAGGCGCACAGAGTCCTGCAATCGGCGACGCCCCAATCGACGGCCTCTTCCCAGGCACTGGCGTCGCGCTTCGACAACGCATCCGCCCTGGCATTGAGGGCTGAAAGTTTCTCTTCTCTAAATCTTATGGCGATCGGCTGGCTCACGATTGTCCTCCTTCGGTTTACTTCAACCACCCCCACTCTTCGCGGGCATATGGACACAACTCGCCGCCAGTATCAGTGCGGGTGCGCGACAATGTCTGTACGTCAGCGCACACTTATGTCCGCTATCGTACAAACGCGGCCGGAGCGCGCCCCTTACGCTGCGCAAACGAGGAGATATTCGTGCTTCGTACGCCCAAGCAAAGCCGCCTGCTCGCCGCGTGCATGGATCCGTGGGCATCCAACCGTTTGAGTCTGACCCATGAACGCATGTCCAATTTGCTAGGGGTGCGCCGCGAGGGGGTTACCGGCGCTTCCGGCAATCTGGCCGCGGCGGGATTGATAAGCTACCGGCGCGGGTGCGTAACGGTCCTGGATCGCGCCGGAATGGAAGCGCGGGTGTGCGAATGCTACGACGTTGTGAAAACCGAAGTCGACCGTCTCCCTCCGGACAAGCCGCGAACTGAGATTGCGCCGAGTCGCGGACGCCTCGACACGCGCACGAGGCGCTCAGTCGAGCGCAGTTGACTCAAGACCGTTCACGCCAATGTTCGAACCGACTTTTCCCGGTCCCATTGGCGCGTCTTGGCGGCAGCAATGAATGCGTCGTTGTCCTTGGAGTCCACGACGCCCGCGTCCATTGCAACGTTCGCCATTTTCAAAAGCGCCTTGCCGCCTTTGTCCGCTGCGATTGCCTTGAGGTGACCAAAGGCGTCGCGTACGAAATCAATCGCGGCACCTTCCTTGGAAAGCGCCTTGGCGCCCTCGTCGGAGAGGATGACCGCGACCGCGTCGAATAGCACCGACGGTGTCCCGGCCAGTTGTCCATCTGCCACCAGCATCGAACCATCCGCGAGCTTCGCGCCGCCCACCTTGGGAGCAATGATCTTCACGGCGGCGCCGGCGTCCGTCGCCGCCTTCCTGATCTTTTTGATGGAAGCACCGTCCGATCCGTCCGCAATCAGGATGCCTATCGCGCGACCGACGAGCGTGCTTTTCATCTTGCCTATGATCTGCAATGCGGGCGAACGCTCCATCTTCAGCACCGGCGCCGCGGCCCTGGGCGCAACAGGCATCTTGCCGAGCGCCAGGCCCGACGCGACCCGCTTCGCCAGATCTTGATCGATATGCAGAAGGTGCCCGACCATCACCTCGCGTATGTGCAAATGTCCGACCTTGGAAAGCTCGAAGACCAGTGCCGACGCGATGTGCGCCTGCTCCTGCGAAGTTTGGCTGACGAAGAATTGCCGCGCCTGGCTGTAATGGTCCGCAAAGCTCTCGGACCGGATGCGGCCCTTC
>JAAOZZ010000277.1 GCA_012274175.1 Betaproteobacteria bacterium | reverse complement strand
GGCGGCGAGACCGTGGGCGAGACCGTGGAGGGATTGCAGCGCTTTCCCATCAGCGTGCGTTACCCGCGGGAGCTGCGCGATTCCATCGACAAGCTGCGCGCGCTGCCCGTGGTGACGGAGCGCGGGGCCCAGGTTTCCCTGGGCGCCTTCGCCGACATCCGCATCGCCGACGGCCCGCCGATGCTGAAGAGCGAGAACGCCCGCCCCTCGAGCTGGGTCTACGTGGACCTTCGCGGACGCGACCTGCGCTCCGCCGTGGAGGAAATGCAGGCGCAAGTCGAGCGCGCGATCCGGCTTCCGCCGGGCTACTCGGTCACCTGGTCGGGCCAGTTCGAATACCTGGAGCGCGCCACCGCACGGCTCAAGGTCGTGGTCCCCGCCACGCTCGCGATCATCTTCGTGCTGCTCTACCTCATCTTCCGCCGTGCCGACGAGGCGTTGCTCATCCTGGGCACGCTGCCGTTCGCGCTGGTGGGCGGGATCTGGCTCCTCTATGCGCTCGGGCACGCCGTGTCCGTGGCCACCGCCGTGGGCTTCATAGCCCTCGCGGGCGTCGCCGCCGAGTTCGGCGTGGTGATGCTGATCTACCTGAAGCACGCATGGGAGCGCAGGATCGCGGCCGGGGAGGCGGCCGACGAGGCCGCGCTCCTGGAGGCGATCGAGGAGGGCGCGGTGCTGCGCGTGCGGCCCAAGGCGATGACGGTTGCGGTGGTGCTCGCCGGGCTGCTGCCCATCATGGTGGGCTCGGGCGCGGGCTCGGAGATCACCCAGCGCATCGCCGCCCCCATGGTGGGAGGCATGGTCACCGCGCCGCTGCTGTCGATGTTCGTGGTGCCCGCGGTGTTCCTGCTCCTGCGCCGGCGCGGGTTACGGGCCCGCCGGGCCTAAGATGGCGGCATGGAGACCGGCGGCGACCTGGCGGGAAGCGCCCGACGTGCGGCATCGGAGCCTTCGGACCCCGGCGCCGGCGAAGCTGCGGCGGTGCTCGATTGCTGGTTCGGCCCCACGGAGGCGCGCGGCAAGGCGCGCGCGGAGTGGTTCCGCAAGGACCCGTCCTTCGACGAGGAGATCCGCCGGCGATTCGGGGCCCTGCATGGGCGCGCGGGCCGACGGGAGCTGGAAGCCTGGCGCGCCTCGGCGCTTCCGATGCTGGCCCTCGTCGTGGTGCTCGACCAGTTCTCGCGCAACCTGTTTCGCGGCGATGCGCGCGCGTTCGCGCAGGACGCGCACGCCCGGGACTGCGCGCGGGAAGCGATCGATCGCGGCGACGAGCGGAGATGCCTGCCGGTCGAGCGGCAATTCCTCTACCTGCCCTTCGAGCACAGCGAGGACCTCGCCGACCAGGACTATTGCGTCGAGCGGATGGCGAGCCTGGAGGCGTTCGAGGAAACCCGCGGGCTCGTCGAATGGGCCGAGAAGCATCGCGCGATCATCCGCCGCTTCGGCCGCTTTCCCCATCGCAACGGGGCCCTCGGCCGGGAATCGACCGCGGCCGAGCGCGAGTTCCTCGCCCAGCCCGGTTCGGGCTTCTGAGGACTACTTCTTGCGCTGCGTGGACGCGGCGTCGGTCTTCTTCTTCTGGTGCCGCGGGCGGGTCTTGCCGTAGCTGCCCTTGAATACCTTGCCCTTGAAGCTGCGCTTGTCGCCCTTGCCCATGTGCTGCCCTTTTTCGTTGGTGAGAGCGGATTATATCGGTCGCGCGCCTTGTGCCGGCCGCGCCGGGAGTTCCCGTCACTCCGCGTCGGGCTGGTTCTCGGGCCGGGCGCGGTCGAAGGCCTCGAGGTCGAGGCAGGCCTCGTTCACGGCGCGAATGCGCGGGTACGGCTCCATGGCCACGTGGAGGCGCCGCGCGTTGGCCACCTGGGGAACGAGGAACAGGTCGGCGAGCCCCGGGGTGTCTCCGAAGCAGTAGCGGCCGCCGCCGTGGCGCGCGAGCTGGGACTCGATCGCGCGAAAGCCTTCCTCGATCCAGTGCCGGTACCACGCGTCGCGCGCGGGCTCGTCCACCTTCAGGACCTCGGCGAGATACTTCAGCACGCGCGAGTTGTCGATCGGGTGGATGTCGCAGGCGATCGCGAGCGCGAGGGCGCGCACCCACGCCCGGTCCTCCGCGCCCGGAGGCAGCAGCGCCGGCAGCGGGTGGCGCTCCTCGAGGTACTCGATGATCGCCAACGACTGCGTGAGGTGGCGCTCGCCGACGATGAGGGTCGGCACGAGGCCCTGGGGATTCAGCTCGCGGTAGTCCGGCGCAAGCTGCTCGCCGCGCCGAATGTGCACGTGGCGATGCTCCGCTTTGAGCCCCTTCAGGTTGAGGGCGATGCGCACGCGGTAGGCCGCGGAGGAGCGAAAGTAGTCGTAGAGAATCATCGCCCGTGCATCATATCCTTCCTTATACTGCCCGGATGAGCTCCCTCTCCGTGCCGCGCGCGCCCCCCGTCCCCGGGCGCATCGAGATCGCCGCGCGGCTCGCCGCCGCCCCGCCGCTCGAGGAGCTGCTCACCTCCGACGACCTCGAGAAATTCCAGCTCGCCGCGCGCCAGCCCCTCAAGCCCGCGGCGGTCCTGCTGCTGGTGGTGAACCACGCACGGCCGACGGTGGTGTTTACGCAGCGCACCGCGCACCTCGCCGACCATGCGGGACAGATCAGCTTTCCCGGCGGACGCTGCGACGCGGGGGACTGCACCCCGGAGCGCACGGCGCTGCGCGAGGCCGAGGAAGAGGTGGGCGTCGAATCGGAGCGCGTGGAGATCCTGGGACGCCTGCCGGAATACCGCACGTCCACGGGGTTCTCGGTGACGCCCGTGGTGGGATGGGCGGAGCCGCCCCTCGCATACCGTCCCCATCCCCATGAAGTCGACGAGGTCTTCGAGGTGCCGCTCGATTTCCTGCTCGATGCCCGCAACCATCGCTACGAGAGCGCGTTCTACCGCGGGCGCATGCGCCGCTACTGGGCGATGCCGTACGGGGAACGCTTCATCTGGGGCGCCACCGCCGGGATGCTGGTCACGTTCCAGCGGGTGATGGGGCAGCCGGCGGGGGCTTGACGGCGCACGAACGATCGTACTAGTCTGGGGCCATGCCTCCCGTCGCCCAGCGCCCCAGGACCCAGCATCCCACGACCCTGCGCCCCACCAAGGGCGAAGAGACGCGCTCGCAGATCCTCGCCGCCGCCGTCGTGCAGGCGAGCGCTTCCGGGTTCGAGTCGCTCACCATCGGCACGCTCGCCGAGCACACGGGCCTTTCCAAGAGCGGGCTCTTCGCCCACTTCGGCTCCAAGCTCGAGCTGCAGATGGCCGCCCTGGACGAGGCCGCCCGGCAGTTCACCGAAGCGGTGTTCCTGCCCGCGATGAAGGCTCCCCGCGGGGTGAAGCGCCTGCGGGCATTGTTCGAGAACTGGATCAGCTGGCCCCAGCGTGCGCACCTTCCCGGGGGCTGCCCCATCGACGCCGCCACCCGCGAGTACAGCCACCAGCCCGGCCCCATGCGCGACGCCGTGATCGAGCGCCAGAAGGTCCTCGACCGCGAGCTGCGCAAGGCGGTGCAGCTGGCCATCGAAACGGGCGAGCTCGCGCCGCGCACCGACGCGGGCCAGTGGGTGTTCGACCTGCTGGGCATCCTGCTGGTCTTCTCCCGCAGCGAGCTCATGCTGGGCATCGAGGAAGCGCGCCGCCGAGCGCGCGCGTCCTTCGAGCGCCTGCTGCGCGCGACCGCCGCCTGACTTCCGCCCGTACCATCCGAACCGAGGCTCCCGCCATGCCGCGCTTCGCCGTCCCGATGAATAGCACGACCGTTCGTACTATGTCCTCCCATCGCCTGGCGCCCCCCGTGGAACACACGGCCCGCGTGATGGCGGTGGCGCTGCTCGGCTGGAGCGCGGTGGTGGCGCTCTCCGCCCGCGACGGCGTCTTCGCGCGGGTGGGGACGATGCCGTTCGCATGGCTCGCGGCCTTCGCGGTCGGCTTCGCGCTCGCCACCTACGGGCTCGACGCAGGAGTCCGGGCGTGGATCGGCCGGGCGCCCACACGCGTGCTCGTTGCGATGGCGGCCGCGATCGATGTGGCGCTCGCCGCCGCAGCCTGGGAGTTGCTGGACGCCGGGGAGGGCTGGCCGCGCCTGCTCGCGACACTGCATGGACCGATGCTGGTGCTCGTCGCGGCACCCATGGCATTGCCGCTCCACCTGGCCGCGGCGCGCTCGTGGGCGCGCAGGACCCTCAGCTCAGGGGCTGGGCGGTCACCTGGCGCGAGCCCGGCCGCGACTTGACGAGGGCGTAGTAGCGCTCGAGGTGGGGCCGCGGCTCGCGCTCGAGGGGCAGGTTGAGCCAGCGGTGCACGGTGCAGCCCACCACGATGTCCGCGGCGGTGAACGTGTCCCCGGTGAGGAATCGGCGCCGCGACAGGTGCTCTTCGAGGATGCGGGCGCACTTCTCGCTCTTCGCCCTCGAGCTTTCGACCAGCGCGGCATCGCGCTTTTCCGCGGGCATGCGCACGAGCTGCCAGAAGGCGTCCCGCGTGGCGGGCGTGAACGTGTTGGACTGCCACTCCATCCAGCGATCGACGTCGGCGCGCGCGCGCAGGTCCCGCGGCCACAGGGCGTCGTCGCCCGCCCGGGCGCACAGGTAGCGCACGATCGGGTTGGATTCGTAGAGCACGAAACCGTCCTCCTCGATCACCGGGACCAGGCCATTGGGATTCTTCGCGAGGAACTCCGGCGTGTCGTTCACGCCGAACTTGCCGCCCGCGTCGATGCGCTCGTAGGCGAGCCCCAGCTCGTCGGCGCACCACACCACTTTCTGGACGTTGATCGAGCTGAGCCTGCCCCAGATTCGCAGCATCACTTCGCCGCCGCGGGCGTGGCCATCTCGACCACGCGGCCGTCGGAGGCACGATGGGCCATGCGGTTCATCTGCCACACGCTCGCGATCACGGTGAGCACCACGGCCACGACGAGCGCGGCCAGCACGCGCTTCTGCGTGCGCCGGTCGTCGCGCTCGATGCCGTCCATCTTGTCCACCAGGCCGCGCACGTTGCGCAGCGCCCGCTGCTCGAGTTCCCGCTGGGTTTCGTCGCTCATAGGCGATGGGCTCCGATCATGAGGCGGTCATAGACCGCGTACTGCTCGTCGAGCGCTCCCGCCTCGGCGCCCGGCTCGCGCTTCACCGTGATCCACACTTCCGGGGCGAGGGTCTCGCACACCTCGGCGGTGTGCCGCACTTCCTCTTCGGCCAGCTCGCGCGCCGCCTCCCACGACGGGGCGCCCCAGGACTTCACGAGGTGCCACGCGAGGGCTTCCACCCGGGATTCCATCTCCGCGTCGCTCACCTCCACCACCTCGGCGATCGAGCAGCGCAGCCGCGAGCCCACGGCCAGGAAGGACGACTCGCAATGGCACGCCGGCGAGCAGCGCGGCGCCGCCGCGAAATCGCACACCGCGTAGCCGCCGCTCACGACCGGCTCGCCGTCCGCCGCCGCACCGCAGCCGCGGAAGATGTGGTCGTCCGAATCGTCCAGGCGCACGGCGCGCAGCAGCTTGGGCATGCCGTTATGATACAGCCCTGCGGTGCAGCCGATCCGGCGCCGCGTCGCCTCCGGGAGACACATGCCAGCCAGGAAAATCGCCATCGTGACCGGTGGCAATCGCGGCATCGGCCGCGAGATCGCCCGCCAGCTCATGAAGGCCGACGTCTTCGTGGTGATTGGCTGCCGCAGCGAGCCCAAGTGCGCCATGGCCGTGGACGAGCTCACGGGCGAAGGCGCCAACATCGCGGGCTTCCCGCTCGACGTGAACGACACGAAAAGCGTCAAGCGCTTCGTGGACCACGTGGAGAAGCACCACGGCGCTCCTTCGATCCTGGTGAACAACGCCGG
>JAAOZZ010000030.1 GCA_012274175.1 Betaproteobacteria bacterium | reverse complement strand
GGGCCAGGATCGCCTGGGCGCCGTATCCCGCGGCGCATCCCAGAGCGCACCCGGCGACTCCGAGCACGGCGAACTGCCAGGCGTGGATCCCGAAGAGCCGCGCCTGGGTCGCCCCGAGGCAGCGCATGGTGGCCGCCGCGTCCATCTGGCGCTGGGAAAAGCGCCGCGCGGCCAACGCCACCGCGACGGATGCGAGCACGACGGAGAGCAGGGACGCGAGGCCGAGGAAGCGCTGCGCCCGCTCGAGCGCGGTGCGCACCTCGCTGCGCGCGTCGCGCACGCCTTCCATGCGCTCGCCGCGGCCGAGCACGCGCGCCATTTCCTTGCGGTAGCGCTCGATCGCCTTCGGCTCGCCGCCCAGCAGCAGGCGATATCCCACCCGGCTGCCCACCTGGATGAGGCCCGTGGCCTCCAGGTCCGCCTCGTTCATCAGCACGCGCGGGGCGATGCCGAAGTAATCGAGCACGCTGTCGGGCTCGCGCGTGATCACCGCGGCGATCACGAGGCGCGCACGTCCCACCTCCAGGGCGTCACCCACCTTCACGCCGATGCGCGCGGCGAGCGGCACCCCGATCCACACGGTCCCGGGACGCGGGCCGCCGGAGACCTCGCGTTCGGGCGCGCCGGGCGCATCGGAGATGCGGATGCGTCCCCGCAGCGGGAAGTTCGGCGACACCGCCTTGATGTCGGCGAGGCTCACGCCGCCGGGCGCGGAAACCATGCTCGGAAAGGTGCGCGTGCTTGCGGCTTCGAGCCCTTCCCGGCGCGCGGTTTCGGCGAAGGCGGGCGGCGGCGGATGGTCCGAGATCAACACCAGATCGCCGCCCAGGAGCTCGTTCGCCTGGGAGTCGAGTGCGGCCTGCACGCGGTCGGCGAAGAAGCCCACGGTGGTCACGCTCGCCACCGCGATGAAGAGCGCGGCCAGCAGCACCCGCAGCTCCCCGGCGCTCCCGTTTCGCCGCAGCATCCGGGCGGCCAGGACGAACGTCTTCATCGGCCGCCCGTCGAATCAGTTTTCATGGGTCAACTCCCCGCCGGCGATGTGGATGCGCCGGTCGCAGCGCCTGGCGAGCTCCGAGTCGTGGGTGACGAGCACCAGGGTCGCGCCGCGCTCGCGGTTCATCTCGAACAGCAGCTCGATCACGTTCTCGCCGGTGGCCGAGTCGAGGTTGCCCGTGGGCTCGTCGGCGAAGAGCACCTTCGGCTGCGTGACGAACGCGCGCGCCACGGCCACGCGCTGCTGCTCGCCCCCGGAGAGCTGGCGCGGATAGTGGCCGAGGCGCTCGGCGAGTCCCACGCGGCCGAGCACCTCGCGGGCGCGCGCCGCGGCATCGGCGCCGCCCGAGAGCTCGAGGGGAAGCATTACGTTCTCGAGGGCGGTCAACGCCGGCAGGAGCTGGAAGGACTGGAACACAAAGCCCACCATGCGGCCCCGCAGGCGCGCCCTGCCGTCCTCGTCCAGGGCGAAGAGGTCCTCGCCGTCGATCCACACCCGCCCGGTGGTCGGAACGTCCAGCCCCGCCAGCAATCCCAGCAGGGTGGACTTGCCCGAGCCCGAGGCGCCGAGGATCGCCACCGCCTCGCCGGCGCGGATTTCGAACGTCGCATCCCGCACGATGGTGAGGACGTGGTCCGGGGTCGCGACTTGTTTGGTCACGCCCTCTGCCCTCACAATGGCCTTCCGATCCAGCGATGCTTCCAAGTTGATGTTTTCCACGTTGATGCGCCGCCTGCTGCTCGCCGCCGCGCTGATGGTGCTCGCGGCGCCCGCGCTCGCGGCCGCGCGCACGGTGATGGTGTTCGGCGACAGCCTCTCGGCCGCCTACGGCCTCGCCTCCGACCAGGGATGGGTGAGCCTGCTCGCCCAGCGCCTCGCACGCTCGGGCGCCTCGTGGCGCGTGGCCAACGCGAGCATCTCCGGCGAGACCACCGCGGGCGGGCTGCGCCGGCTGGCGGGCGACATCGCGCGCAACCGGCCCGCCATCGTGGTGATCGAGCTGGGCGCCAACGACGCGCTGCGCGGCCAGCCCGTCGCCGAGATCCGCTCCAACCTCGCGCAGTTGATCCGCATCGTGCGCAAGGCCGGTGCCGAGCCGGTGCTCGTGGGACTCATGATTCCGCCGAATTATGGCATCGATTACGCGCGCGAGTTCCGGGAGCTCTATCCGGCGCTCGCGGCCAAGGAGCGCGTGGCGCTGGTGCCCTTCCTGCTGGCGGGCCTCGCCGACCAGCCCGAGCTCTTCCAGGCCGACCAGATGCACCCGACCGCCGCGGCCCAGGCGCGCATCCTCGACAACGTCTGGACGGCGCTCGAGCCGCTGCTGCGCAAGCGCGCATCGTGACGGAGCTGCCTTTCCATCGCGAGCGTGCCGGCTCCCAGGTCGCGCCCCCGCTCGCGCTCGCCGAGCTGCGCGCGTTCGACGACGTGCTCGACGCGCGCAGCCCCTCGGAGTTCGCCGAAGATCACCTGCCCGGCGCCCTCAACACGCCGGTGCTCGACGACGCCGAGCGCGCCCTCGTGGGCACCCTCTACAAGCAGCAGTCCTCCTTCGAGGCGAAGCGCGTGGGCGCCCCGCTCGTCGCACGCAACATCGCTCGAGCGATCGAGGAGCGCTTCGCCGACCGGCCGCGGGATTGGCGACCCCTGGTCTACTGCTGGCGCGGAGGCGGGCGCTCGGGCTCCCTCGCCCACGTGCTGCGCCAGGTGGGATGGGACGCCGTGCGCCTGGACGGTGGCTACAAGGCGTTCCGGCGCCAGGTGGTGACCGAGCTCGAGACGCTGCCCGCGCGGCATCGCCTCCACGTGATCTGCGGGGCGACCGGCTCGGGCAAGAGCCGCCTGCTGGAAGCGCTGGCGCAGGCCGAGGCGCAGGTGCTGGACCTGGAAGCGCTCGCGGCCCACCGCGGCTCGGTGCTGGGCGAGCTGCCCGGCGCGCCCCAGCCCTCCCAGAAATCCTTCGAGACCGCGATCTGGACGGCGCTCTCGGGATTCGATCCTGGTCGGCCGGTGTACGTCGAGTCCGAGAGCCGCAAGGTGGGCAACCTGCGGGTTCCCGGCGAACTCATCGATCGCATGCGCGACGCGCGATGCTTCCGGCTCGAGGCCGCGGAGGCCGGACGGATGGCCCTCCTGCTCGAGGATTACGCCCATTTCACCGCGAACCCCGGCGCCCTCGCCGAAAAGCTCGAGTGCCTGCGCCCGCTGCACGGCGCGGGGCGCATCGAGCGCTGGAAGGAGCACCTGGACCGCGGCGAATGGGAGCCCCTCGTGCGCGACCTGCTCGAGAGCCACTACGACCCCGCGTACCGGCGCTCGCTCGAGCGCAACTACCGCGATGCGCCCTCGGCCACGCCCGTGGCGGTGCACGGCGTGGACCGTGCGGCGTTCCTGCGCATCGCGCGCACGCTCGTGCGCGAGCACGGGTAGGCCGCCCGAGCGCCCAATCGGTTAAACTCACGCCAAAAGTCCCACCGGCGGAAACACTCCTTCGCGCAACGTGTCCGAGCGCCCTCACAAGATCGGCAAGTACACCATCCTTTCGGAGCTCGGGCAGGGTGCGTCCGCCGACGTGTACCTGGGGGAGGACCCGTTCAACGACCGCAAGGTCGCCGTCAAGGTCGCCAAGAGCGACGCCGACATGGGCGAGGAGGAAGCCAAGCGCTTCGAGAAGCTCTTCCTCAACGAGGCCTCCCTCGCCGGGAAGTTGAACCACCCGAACATCGTCGGCGTCTTCGACGCGGTGGTCGAGGGGGACCTGCGCTACATCGTGATGGAGTACGTGCCGGGCGGGTCGCTCAAGAAGTTCTGCACCGAGACCAACCTGCTGCCCGTGCGCCAGGCCGTGCTCGTGATCTTCAAGATGTGCCGGGCGCTCGACTACGCGTTCCAGAACGGCGTGATCCACCGCGACATCAAGCCGGCGAACATATTGCTGTCCGACCGCGACGACATCAAGATCAGCGACTTCGGCACGGCGAAGATCTCGCACGCGACCCACACCCAGATCGACGGCTTCCTGGGCTCCCCCGCGTACATGTCGCCCGAGCAGATCAACGAGGAAGGCCCGAGCGTGCAATCGGACATCTACTCGCTGGGCGTGGTGATGTACGAGCTGCTCACGGGGAAGCTCCCGTTCCGCGCCGAGAACTCGGTCGCGATGATCAACAAGATCCTGAACGAGGATCCGGTCCCCATCGAGACGCTGCGTCCCGACCTGCCCGGCAAGCTGGTGGAGATCGTGAAGCAGGCGATGCACAAGGACCCCAAGGTCCGCTACGCCTCGTGGTTCGAGATGGCGAGCGAGCTCGCGAACACCTTCCCGCAGCTCGAGCGCTACTCCCACGAGATCAGCTCCACGGAGAAGTTCAACAAGCTGCGTTCGCTCCCGTTCTTCCGCGAGTTCCGCGACGCGGAGCTCTGGGAAGTGCTGCGGGGCGCGGTGTGGGAGACGCATTCCCGCGACGAGAACCTGCTCCTCGAGGGCGAGGTGGGCCAGGCCTTCTTCATCATCGTGGGCGGGCAGGTGAAGGTGGTGAAGGACGGCAAGCTCCTGAACGTCCTCAAGGAAGGCGACTGCTTCGGCGAGATGGCCTACCTCTCGGGCGATCGCGCCCGGCGCTCCGCCTCGATCATCTCGGTCTCCGAGGTGCAGCTGCTGAAGATCCAGGCGACCCACCTCGAGTCCCTCTCCGAGGGCTGCCAGCTGCGCTTCAACCGCGAGTTCCTCCGCACCCTCATCGAGCGGCTCACCTGGACCTCGTCGGTGCTCGCGCAATTCCGCCGCTGAAGCGAAAAAGGGGTCAGGTTACTTTTTCGCCAGGCGGGTCGAAAAAGTAACCTGACCCCTTTTTTCATTCAATGAGGCACACGGCGTGGGCGGCGATGCCTTCGCCGCGGCCGGTGTAGCCGAGCTGCTCGGTGCTGGTCGCCTTCACGTTCACGCGCCCCGGGGCGATGGAAAGGTCAGAGGCGATGTGGGCCACCATCTGCGCGATGTGGGGCGCCATGCGCGGCGCTTCGGCGACGATGGTGGCGTCGACGTTGGCCACCCGCAGGCCGCGCTCGGCGAGCAGCCGCGCCACGTGGCGCAGCAGCTCGCGGCTGTCGATGCCCCGGTAGCGCGGGTCGGTGTCGGGGAAATGCCGGCCGATGTCTCCCAGGGCGGCGGCCCCGAGCAAGGCGTCGCAGATCGCGTGCAGCAGCACGTCCGCGTCGCTGTGGCCGAGCAGGCCCTGGGGATGGTCGATGTGCACGCCGCCCAGCACGAGCCTGCGGCCGGCCACGAGGCGATGCACGTCGAATCCGTGCCCGATGCGAAGGCTCATGGCGAAATCCTTCCCTGGCGGCGCAGGATCATCTCCGCGAGGTAGAGGTCTTCGGCGAAGGTGACCTTGATGTTGCCGTTCTCGCCCTCGACCAGGCGCGGGGCGTGATGGAGCGATTCCACCGCCTGGGACTCGTCGGTGGCGTCGGGCCGCTGCTCGAGGCCACTGCGCAGCAGCCCGTGGCGGAACATCTGCGGGGTCTGGGCCCGCCACAGGTTCAGCCGCGGGATGGTGGCGGCCACGCGCTGTCTTTCGTCGGCGCTCTTCAGCGTGTCGGCGAGCGGCATCGCGAGCAGTCCCCCGATCGGGTCCTCGCCCAGCTCGTCCAGGAACTGCTCGACCAGATCGGTGGAAACGCAGGGCCGCGCGGCATCGTGCACGAGCACCCAGTCGTCCTTCGCCATGCGGCCCTCGAGCAGGCGCAGGGCGTTCAGGACCGTGTCGGGACGGTGCGCGCCGCCGGCGAAGAGCGTCTCCACGCGATCGGCGACGGCACTCCAGTCGTGGGCCGCCCAATGGGGGTCGAGCGGCGAGAGCACGACGAAGATGCGCTCGATGCGCGCCACGCCCGCCAGCGCCGCGATGGAATGGAACATCATCGGTTTTCCGCCGACGGGAATGTACTGCTTGGGGACCGCATCGCCGATGCGAGTGCCTTGTCCTGCGGCCGGCACGATTGCGAAGACTCTGGGCATGGCGCGAGGCGTTCTGGTCGTCCCGCGGCGGGACACGTCGGGAGAGGGGCCTCATTATCCCTTAAACTGTGACCCCATGACGGCACGTCGACTGCTGGCGTTCCTCGCTTGCCTGGTTGCCGTCGGCTGCGAGGAGTCTCCCCGGCCCATTGCGCCCCTGTCGCAGTCCGGCGAGCTGGTCATCCTCACGGTGAACGGGCCCGCGACCTATTTCGAGGACGCCCAGGGCCTGCCCTCGGGTTTCGAATACGACCTCGCCACGCTCTTCGCGAAGGAGCTCCACGTGAAGCCCGTGTTCGTCGTGACCGACAACCCGGCGCGGATCGACCAGATGCTGCGACGCGGGCAGGCGCACCTTGCCGCCGCCGCTCTCGCGCGGCACTTCGACTTCCCCGGCGGCCTCGCGTGGGGACCGTCGTACCTCACGACCCAGCACCAGATCGTCGGGCGCGCGGCGGACCCGAGGCCGAAGTCGCTGAAGGACATTGCCGGCAAGCGCATCGGCGTGATCGACGAGACCGTGGGCGATTACCTGCTCTCCCAGGCGCCGATGCCCTCGGTGCCGATCGTACGCCTGCCCCCCGAGACGAGCACCGCGGAGCTCCTCGACCAGGTCGCCCGCGGCGAGCTCGACTACGCGCTCGTGGAATCGAACCGCTACACGCTCGCCCGGAGATACTTCCCGCAGCTGGAGGTCGCGTTCAACGTGGGCAAGCCCGTGGAATACGCCTGGCTCATCGCCGCACGTGAAAAGAAACAGGTCCTCGCCGCCGCCGTGCCGTTCTTCGAGCGGCTGCGCCGCGACGGCACCCTGAAGCGCCTCGTGGACCGCTACTACGGCCATGCGGCGAAATTCAGCGCCATCGACTCCGGCGCGTTGCTCGAGGACATCGCGACCCGCCTGCCGAAGGTGAAGCCCTACTTCGAGGAAGGCGAGCAGGTGAGCGGGATCGACTGGCGCCTCATCGCCGCGATCGGCTACCAGGAATCCCACTGGGACCCGGGTGCCACCTCGCCCACGGGCGTGCGCGGCCTCATGATGCTCACCGAGGAGACCGCCGACCGCCTCCAGGTGAAGAACCGGCTCGATCCGCGCGAGAGCATCGTCGGCGGAGCGCGCTATTTCGCCCTGGTGAAGGAGTCGATCGTGCCGCGCATCGGCGAGCCGGACCGCACGTTCCTCGCGCTCGCCGCGTACAACCAGGGCATCGGCCACCTCGAGGATGCGCGCATCCTCGCCCAGCGCTCCGGCCTCAACCCGGACAAGTGGCAGGACGTGCGCCAGGTGCTGCCGCGCCTCGCGCAGCCCGATGCGTTCCAGACCCTCGCCCACGGGTACGCGCGCGGCTTCGAGGCCGTGCAGTTCGTGGACAACGTGCGCAATTACTACGACATACTCGAGCGCATGCAGCCGCGCGCGGGGCCCGTCCTCGCCGTCGACCCCGCCCCGCAGCCTCAGGTGTCCTCGAAGGCCGACGCCTCCGGCAAGTGAGCGGTGTCGGCCCAGGCTTCCACGCTCCAGAGCCCGCCGGCGAACGCGAGCGCGTTGTACGACGCGTTCGGAATGGCGACGGGATAGGCGGTGGACACGGGTATGCCGTGGATGTGCCGGTAGATCGCGCTCAACACGCCCCCATGGGTTACCACGAGGATGCGGCCCTCGGGGCGCTCGCCCGCGAGCGCCTCGAATGCGCGCGCCACGCGGTCGTGGAACGCGTTGCGGCTCTCCCCGCCGGGGACGGCGTAGTCGGGGTCGGTGTCGCGCGAGCGCGTGAAGGCATCGGGATAGCGCCGGTCGATCTCGCCGTAGGTGAGGCCCTCGCCCGCGCCGAAGCTTCGCTCGCGCAAGCGCGCATCGCGGCGCACCTCGTGGCCGGTGTGCTCCGCGATGCACCGCGCCGTGTCGAGCGCGCGCCCGAGGTCGCTTGCGACGAGCAGGTCGAAGGGCTCCCGCGCGACGCGCCGCCCGATCGAGCGCGCCTGCTCGACGCCCGCCGCGGTGAGGGCGCTGTCCCCGTGGCCCTGGACGCGTCCCTCGAGGTTCCACCGGGTCTCGCCGTGGCGCACGACGACGAAGCGCGTCACGGCCGTGCCGGCGCGAGGGCCGCAGCCATTTCCTAGCGCCGCTCGATGCGCGCGACGCCGCCCATGAACGGCACCAGCGCCGGGGGTACCGTCACCGATCCGTCGGCGTTCTGGAAGTGCTCGAGCACCGCCACGAGCGTGCGGCCCACGGCGAGGCCGGAGCCGTTGAGGGTGTGCAGCGGCTCGGCCTTGCCGCCGTCGTTGCGGTAGCGCGCCTGCATGCGCCGCGCCTGGAACGCTTCGTAGGTGGAGCACGACGAGATCTCCCGATAGGCGTTCTGTCCCGGGAGCCACACCTCGATGTCGTAGGTCTTCGCGCTCGAGAATCCCATGTCGCCGGTGCACAGGAGCATCGTGCGGTACGGCAGACCCAGCTTCCTCAGGATCGCCTCGGCATGCCCGGTGAGCTGCTCGTGGGCCTCGGCCGATCGCTCCGGGCGCACCATCTGCACGATCTCCACCTTGTCGAACTGATGCTGGCGGATCATGCCGCGGGTGTCCTTGCCGTAGCTGCCGGCCTCGGAGCGGAAGCACGGGCTGTGGCACACGTAGCGCAGCGGCAGGCGCGAGCCCTCGACGATCTCGTCGCGCACGAAGTTGGTGACCGGGTATTCCGCGGTGGGGATGAGGTAGAGGTCGCGGCCCTCGAGCTTGAAGAGGTCGTCCTTGAACTTGGCGAGGCTGGAGACGCCGTCGGCGCATTCGCCGCTCACCATGTACGGGACGTATACCTCGGTGTAGCCGTGCTCCTCGGTGTGGACCTGGAGCATGAACTGCGCGAGCGCGCGGTGCAGGCGCGCGACCGGGCCGCGCAGCACCGAGAAGCGCGCGCCCGAAAGCTTGGCCGCGGTCTCGAAGTCGAGCCCGCCGAGGCCCACGCCCACATCGACGTGGTCCTTCACCGGAAAATCGAACGCACGCGGCTCGCCCCAGCGGCGCACCTCCACGTTGTCGCCGGCCGAGCCGCCCTCGGGCACCTCGGGGCGCGGGATGTTGGGGATAACGCGCAGGAAGTCGGACTGGCGCTGCTGCACATCGGCGAGGGCGGCCTCGTTGGCCTTGGCCTCGTCGCCGATGCCGGCCACCTGCGCGAGCACCGCCGAGGCGTCCTCGCCCTTGCCCTTCAACGCGCCCACCTGCTTGGAGAGCGCGTTGCGCCGGGCCTGCAGCTCCTCGGTGCGCAGCTGCAGCTTGCGGCGCTCGTCCTCGAGCTTCTGGAAGGCGGCCACGTCGAACTCGAAGCCGCGGCGCTTGAGGCCGGCGACGACCGCGGGCAGGTCTTTTCTCAGGAGTTGGATGTCGAGCATGCCGTCATTTTACTTTGTTCGCCCTTTCGTCCAGCGAGCGCAGGTGCTCGAGGCGCTCGCGGATCTTCGCTTCGAGCCCGCGGTCCGTCGGACGGTACCACCGCGGCGGCTGCATTCCGTCGGGCAGGTAGCTCTCGCCGGCAGCGTAGCCCTCGGCCTCGTCGTGGGCGTAGCGGTAGTCCTTGCCGTAGCCCAGGCCCTTCATGAGCTTCGTGGGGGCGTTGCGGATGTGCAGCGGCACGGGGCGCGTTCCGTCCTCGGCCACGAAAGCGCGCGCGGCGCCGTACGCCGTGTAGACCGCGTTGGATTTCGCCGCGACCGCGAGGTAGATCACGCACTCCGCGAGGGCGAGCTCCCCTTCCGGAGTCCCGAGGCGCTCGTAGACCTCGGCTGCATGGATGGCGACCTCCAGGGCGCGCGGATCGGCGAGGCCCACGTCCTCGCTCGCCATGCGGATCATCCGGCGGGCGAGGTAGCGCGGGTCCACGCCGCCATCGAGCATGCGCACGAGCCAGTAGAGCGAGGCGTCGGGGTCGCTGCCCCGCACGCTCTTGTGCAGCGCCGAGATCTGGTCGTAGTAGTTCTCGCCGCCCTTGTCGAAGCGCCGGCCCGCGCGCTGGGACACCGCGTCCACGAAATCCACGTCGGCGCCGCGCCGGCCCTCGACCCGCGCGGCCTGGGCGACCTGCTCCACGAGGTTCAATGCCCGGCGCCCGTCGCCGTCGGCGAACTCGGCGATGCGCTTGCGGGCCTCCGTGGTGGCGTCCACCTTCTCCGCCTCGAAGCCGCGCTCGATGAGCCGGTCGAGATCTTCGGCGCCCAGGCTTTCCAGCACGTACACCTGGGCGCGGGACAGGAGCGCGCCGATCACCTCGAACGAGGGATTCTCCGTGGTCGCGCCGATGAACGTGAGCAGGCCCGACTCGACGTGGGGGAGGAAGGCGTCCTGCTGCGCCTTGTTGAAGCGGTGCACCTCGTCCACGAAGAGGATGGTGGCGCGGCCGTACTGCTCGCGGGAAAGCCGCGCGCGCTCGACCGCGTCGCGGATCTCCTTCACTCCCGAGAGCACCGCCGAGATCGCGATGAATTCCGAGTTGAACGCGTGCGCCATAAGGCGAGCGAGCGTGGTCTTGCCCACTCCCGGCGGTCCCCACAGGATCATCGAATGGGGCTTGCCCGCGCGCAGGGCCACCCACAGCGGCTTGCCGTCGCCCAGCAGGTGGCGCTGGCCCACCATCGACTCGACCGCCTTCGGGCGCAACCGCTCGGCGAGCGGCACGTTCGCGTCCCCGGTCGCGGTGAAGAGGTCCCCCGGCTGGTTCATCGTTCGCAGTGTAGCCGCTGCGCTCGCCTCCCGGGCCTCAGCGCTGGGGCGCGACGTCCTCGATCACGTCGGCGCCCGCGGGAGGCACGAAATGGAACGTGGCGGAGACCACGGGCGCGTTGGCCTTGAGCTCCGAGAAGCGCAGCATCGTGTGGCCACCCAGCTGGTCGAAGAGCTCCATCGCCGCGAGCGTGCGCCCGCGCAGCCCCAGGCGGACCTTGTCGAAGCCCGTGTCCTTCGCCTTGGGCAGCGCCTCCACCCAGGCGAGGCCTTCGCCCTCGCCCGCGTCGCGCAGCGTGAAGAGCGCGGTGATGTCGTCACGGCCCGCGAGGAGCGCGGCGGGCGTGGACGAGATCGCCTGGTCCACGCGCTTCACGGTCACCTGGGCCAGGTCCGGATCGTAGATCCAGAGGCGCGCACCGTCGCTCACCAGCAGCTGCCGGTGGGGCAACAGGTACTCCCAGCGGAACTTGCCCGGACGTGCGAACGCGAACGTCCCCGAGGAGCGGTCGACCACCTTGCCGCCGCGGTCGTATACCTCCTGCTCGAAGCGGGCCGTGGCGGATCGGGTGGCGGAGTTGAAGGCGAGGAAGTCGTCCAGGCCGCCGGCGCGCGCGAGGAGGGGCAAGGCGAGGAGCAGCGCGAGGACCACCCTCACTCCGGCCCTCTCCCAGGGGAGAGGGAGAGAAACCGCGCCGCCCACCCTCACCCCGGCCCTCTCCCAGGGGAGAGGGAGATATGGCGGCATGGCTACTTTTCCCTCGACGGGACGAGGATCTCGCGGTTGCCGTTGGAGGCCATGGAAGAGACCATGCCTGCCTTCTCCATGTCCTCGATCAGGCGCGCGGCGCGGTTGTAGCCGATGCGCAGGTGCCGTTGCACGAGGGAGATGGATGCCCGCTTGTTCTGGAGGACGATCTGCACGGCCTGGTCGTAGAGGGGATCGGATTCTCCTGAGACAGCGCCGTCGCCGGAGGTTCCGCCGTCAGCCGTTTCCGGTTCGTCCAGGATGCCGTCGATGTACTGCGCCTCGCCCTGCTTCTTGAGCGCCTCCACGACGCGGTGCACCTCGGCGTCTCCCACGTAGGCGCCGTGCACCCGCGTGGGCATGCCGCCCCCGGGCGCGAGGTAGAGCATGTCGCCCTGCCCTACCAGGCTCTCCGCGCCCTGCTGGTCGAGGATCGTGCGCGAATCCACCTTCGACGACACCTGGAACGCGATGCGCGTGGGAACGTTCGCCTTGATGAGACCGGTGATCACGTCCACCGAGGGGCGCTGCGTGGCGAGCATCAGGTGGATGCCCGATGCGCGCGACTTCTGCGCGAGGCGCGCGATCAGCTCCTCCACCTTCTTGCCCGCGACCATCATGAGGTCGGCCAGCTCGTCGATCACCACCACCAGGAGCGGCAGCGGCTCCAGGTCCTCGGGGTTGTCGGGCGTGAGCGTGAAGGGATGCTTGAGGGGCGCCTTCTTCTCGCTCGCCTCGCGCACCTTCTGGTTGTAGCCGGCGAGGTTGCGCACGCCGATCGCCGACATGATCTTGTAACGCCGGTCCATCTCCGCCACGCACCATTGGAGCGCCGCCGCGGCCTGGCGCATGTCCGTCACGACCGGCGCCAGCAGGTGCGGTATGCCTTCGTAGGCCGAAAGCTCGAGCATCTTGGGATCGACGAGGATCAGGCGGACCTCGGCCGGCGTGGCCTTGTAGAGGAGCGAGAGGATCATCGCGTTGATCGCCACCGACTTGCCCGAGCCCGTGGTGCCCGCCACCAGCAGGTGCGGCATGCGCGCGAGGTCGGCCACGGCGGGCTTGCCGGTGATGTCCTTGCCCAGCGCGAGCGTGAGCTTCGAGTGCATGTCCGCGTACGCCTGGGACCCCACGATCTCCGACAGGCGCACGATCTCGCGCTTGGGGTTGGGGATCTCGAGCCCCATGCACGAGGTGCCCGGGATCGTCTCCACCACGCGGATGGCCATCACGGACAGCGCGCGCGCGAGGTCGCGGGCAAGGTTCACGACCTGCGCGCCCTTCACGCCCACCGCGGGCTCGATCTCGTAGCGCGTGATGACCGGGCCCGGATAGGCGGCGACCACCTTCACCTGCACGTTGAAGTCCTGGAGCTTCCTTTCGATCAGGCGCGAGGTGTACTCGAGCGTCTCCGGGGTCGGGCGCTCGATGTGGGTCTCGGGCGCGTCGAGCAGGTTGAGGGGCGGCAGCGGCGAGTCGGGCAGGTCGGCGAAGAGCGGCACCTGCTTCTCGCGCACGATGCGCTCGCTCTTCGCGATCGCGACCTCGGGCATCTCGATGCGGATCGGCTCGTGCTCCTCGAAGGCCTTCTTGGCCACCTCGACCTTTTCCTCCCGCTCCTGGGCCTTGAGGCGCCCTTCCTCGCGGTCGCGGCGCGCCTCGATGCGCCGCCGCGCCGCCTCGTAGCCCCACTCGAGGCCGGCGCCGAGCAGCTCCGTCGCGCGCAGCCACGAAAGGCCCGTGAAGAGGCTCACGCCGCCCGCCACGAGGGCGAGCAGCAGGAGGGTCGCGCCGGTGAAGCCGAAGGCGCTGCGGGCGAAGCCCGCGAGCACGGTCCCCAGGACCCCGCCCGGCTCGAACGCGCTCGGCACGAGCGCGTGCAGGCGCAGCGCCTCGAGGGTGCAGCTCGCGGCGAGCACGACGGCGAAGCCCACGAGCATCGCGGCGGCCGAGCGCCGGTTGACGAGCTCCCAGGCCTCGACGCGCCGGTACAGGCGCAGGATCGCGGCCGCGGCGAACGCGACCCACCACCACGCGGAAAATCCGAAGGCGAAGAAGAGCGTGCCGGCGATCCAGGCGCCCAGCACGCCCCCGCGGTTCATGACCTGCGCCTCGGGACCCCTGTACTGGGGACCGGGATCGGTGGGGTAGTAGGACGCGAGGACGAGGGCGAGGTAGACGCCGGCGGCGAGAACCAGGATCCAGCCCGCCTCGCGCATCACGCGCCCCAGGCGCGGGTTGGCGTCCGGAACGCTCGTCACAGCGATGGCGGCAACTCCCGGTTGATGATGGTGATCGACTTGGACTCGATCGAGATGAAGCCGCGCTCGGAGAGGTCCTTGAGGATGCGGTTCACCATCTCCCGCGACGCCCCCACCATGTTCGCGAGGTCCTGCTGGGAGAGCTTTTCCCCCACCATCAGCTTGCCGTTGCTGTAGACGGAAAGCTCGAGCAGCGTGCTCGCCACGCGCCCGTAGACGTCCATCAGGGCGAGGGTGCCGATCTTGCGGTCGGCCTCGCGCACGCGCTGCGCCAGCACGCGCATCACCATGTTGCCGATGCGCGGGGCCTGCTCCACGCATTTCTCGAACGCGGCGTGGGAGAGCACCAGGAAGAGCGACGCCTCGATGGTGTTCACGGACGCGGATCGCGGCTGCTTGTCGATCATCGACATCTCGCCAAAGAAATCCCCGGGCCCCAGGATCTTCAGGATGATCTCGCGGCCGTCCTCGTCGCCGATGAACACCTTCACCTTGCCCGACTGGATCATGTAGAGCGAGTCGCCCATCTCGCCTTCGGTGAGCACCACGGCGGTCTTGGGATAGTTCTTCTCGGTGGCGACGGCGCGGACCACGTCGAGCTCGCGGTCGGAGAGCTGCGTGAAGAACGGCACCGCCTTGAGCGTCAAGGTGCGCTCGCCCACGGCGGGGCGTTTCGGAGGCGCTTGCATGGATGTTTAAATACTCAAAAATCCCTTAGTTGTCAAACGTTTAGGAAGGCATGCTCACTTAGTGCCTTAATTTCAGGGACATACGCGCGGCCCGGGAATGCGATAATCGACGCTTTCCCGGGCATTTCGGCCGCTTCTTGCCGCGCAGAATGACAACCACACACTCAAGGCTCCTCATCCTCGGCTCCGGGCCGGCGGGCTACACCGCAGCGGTGTACGCCGCCCGCGCCAACCTGAAACCCACGCTGATCACGGGGCTCGCGCAGGGCGGCCAGCTCATGACCACCACCGACGTGGACAACTGGCCCGCCGATGCGATGGGCGTACAGGGGCCGGAGCTCATGGATCGCTTCCTCAAGCACGCCGAGCGCTTCGAGACCGGGATCGTGTTCGACCAGGTCCACACCGCGAAGCTCGGGGAAAAGCCGATCACGTTGATAGGAGATGCCGGGACCTACACCTGCGACGCGCTCGTCATCGCGACCGGTGCTTCGGCGATGTACCTGGGGCTGCCCTCTGAACAGGCGTTCATGGGCAAGGGCGTTTCCGGATGCGCCACCTGCGACGGCTTCTTCTACAAGGGACAGGACGTGTGCGTCGTGGGCGGGGGCAACACCGCGGTGGAAGAATCGCTATACCTCGCCAACATCGCGCGCCACGTGACCGTCGTGCACCGCCGCGACCGCTTCCGCGCGGAGAAGATCCTCCAGGACAAGCTCTTCGCCCGCCAGGCCGAAGGCAAGGTCGCCATCGAATGGAACCAGGCCCTCGACGAGGTGCTGGGGGACAAGTCGGGCGTCACCGGGGTGCGGCTCAAGTCCACGGTGGACGGGAAGGCCAAGGACATTGCGCTCACCGGCTGCTTCATCGCCATCGGCCACAAGCCCAACACCGGCATCTTCGAAGGCCAGCTCGAGATGCGCAACGGCTACATCGTCACGCGCGGCGGACTCGACGGCAACGCGACCGCCACGAGCGTGCCGGGCGTCTTCGCCGCGGGCGACGTGCAGGACCACGTCTACCGGCAGGCGGTGACGAGTGCGGCGACCGGATGCATGGCCGCGCTCGACGCGGACAAGTACCTCGAGAGCCTGGGGTGAGCAAGGCGCAAGGC
>JAAOZZ010000276.1 GCA_012274175.1 Betaproteobacteria bacterium | reverse complement strand
ATCGCGGACTCGGTGGCGGCGCGGATGCCCTGGAAGCGCGTGACGATCGCCGGGTCGAATTCCATCTGCTGCGCCCGGATGGAGATGGCCGACATGCCCTCGAGCGCCACGGAGAGCTCCTCGCCGATCTTCTCGATCAGCGCGATCTCCGCCGCGCCCTGGGAGCCCCCGGGCAGCGCGTTCGCCTCCTCGCGCGTGCTCCATACCGCGCCCGCGGCCGCCTGGTCGATCACGATGGGCTGGCGCTCGAGGGTCACGATGCGCCCGTCGTCCACCCGCAGCGCGAGGGCCGAGGGATCGCCGCGGAGGCGCAACGCCTCCTCGAGGGCATCGGCATCCACGAGCGGCGAGCGGGCGAGCGTCTCCCGGGCGGAGAGCCCCGCGAGGGACTGGGGCGCGGATTCGATCGCGAGCAGCGTGCACAGCGGCTGGTTGGCGAGCTCGATGTCGCCGTCGGCATTCTCGATCATCACCGCCGCGGGAGAGGCCTCGGCGAGTGCGAGCAGGCGCGCTCCGGACAGGTTCAGGGCCTGCTCCGTCTCGCGCTGCGCCTCGATGTCCCGCAGCACCGCGATCACGCCGGCAGGCTGGTCGCGGGCATCGCGCGCCGGCTGCAGGATGAGTTGCACCCAGCGCTCGGCGCTGCCATCCGCACCGAGCCGGACCTCGATGGACGAGACAGCCGCCTTGCCCTCGGCCACCCGTGCGACGCCCTGGGCGATGCGCTTGCGATCGGGCGCGGCGAAGAGTGCCGTCATCGGCGTGCCCTGGATCGAGCGCGACTCGCGGCCCGCGAGCTCGGCCAGCGCGGCGTTGGCGAACACCACGCCGCCCTTCCCGTCGGCGATCGCCACCGCGAGCTGGAGCGATTCGACGATGCGCTTGAAGTCCTCGATGGCCATGGAACCTGCGGACGAAGCGGGGCCTCAGCCCGCCTCGCCCATCCTTCGGATGACGCTCAACAGGTGGCTGGTGGACGGATCGAGGGCCGGGCTCTCCCCCCGCAGCGCCGGGAGGACCTTCTTCGCGATGGATTTGCCCAGCTCCACGCCCCATTGGTCGAACGGGTTGATGCCCCACACCGTCGCCTCCACGAACACCTTGTGCTCGTAGATCGCGAGGAGCGCTCCCAGGTGGTAGGCGTCCAGCCGCGGCAGCACGAACGTGGTGCTCACGCGATCGCCGGTGCATGCGCGCCAGGCTTCGTCGCTCGCCACCCCGGTCATGAGCGCCTCGGACTGCGCGCACGCGTTGGCAAGCAGAATCTCGTGGTGCGCGCGGTCGGATCCCATCGGGTGCGCCACGACGATGAAGTCGCACGAGGCGGCGTCGGTGCCCTGGTGCAGCCACTGGTGGAACGCGTGCTGGCCGGGCGTCTCGGTGCCGCCCCAGATCACCGGGCAGGTGGCGAAATCCACGGGAGCGCCGTCCGCGCCCACGTGCTTGCCGTTGGATTCCATCTCGAGCTGCTGCAGGTAGGCGGGAAGCGACTCCAGGCGCGACGCGTAGCTCAGCACGGCGTGGCTCGCCAGTCCCAGGGCGCAGCGGTTCCACACGCCCACCAGCCCCAGGAGCGCGGGCACGTTGTGCTCGAGGGGCGTGGAACGGAACTCGAGGTCCGCGGCATGGGCGCCGGCGAGCAGCCGCTCGAAGCGCGGCATGCCCGTGGCGATGGCGATCGGCAATCCCACGGAGGACCAGAGCGAGTAGCGCCCGCCCACCCAATCGTGGAACGGAAAGATGTTGCAGTCGGGCAATCCCCAGTCCGCCGCCGCCTCGGCGTTCGCGGTGGCGGCGATCACGTGGCGCGCGGGCGCGTCCGGGCCCAGCGCCGCGACGAGCCATGCGCGCACGCTCTTCGCGTTGGCCATGGTCTCTTCGGTGGTGAAGGTCTTCGAGGCGATCACGGCGAGCGTCGACGCGGGGTCGATCCCGGCCAGCGCGCGGTCCAGCTCCGCCGCGTCGATGTTGGCGACGAAACGCACCTCCGGGCCGTCGGCCTCGGCGCCCAGGGCCTCGATCGCGAGACGCGGCCCCAGGGACGAGCCGCCGATGCCCAGGGCGAGCACGTGGGTGAAGCGCTTGCCCGTGGCGCCCTTCCATTGCCCGTCGCGCACGGCTTGGGAGAAGACGCGCATGCGCTCGCGCAGGCGCTGCACCTCCGCCAGCACGTCCGTGCCGTCGAGGACGACGCGTTCGTCTCCGCGCAGCGCCGTGTGCAGCGCGGCCCGGTCCTCGCTCGCGTTGACGCGGGCCCCCGAGAAGAGCCGCTCGATGGCCGCGGGCAGGCCGCGCTCGCGCGCGAGGTTCGCGAGCAGGCTCGCCGAAGTGCGCGCGAGGCGTTGCTTGGACAGGTCCACCGCGAGGCCCGCGCACGGGAAGGTGAGCGCTTCGCCCCGCGCCGGGTCCTCGCGCCACATCCGCTCGATGCGCTGGCCCGCAAGCGCATCGCGATGGGCGAGGAGCGCCTGCCAGGCCGGTGAGGCGATGAACGAGGCCATGAAAAAATCCGCGGTGAAGTGGGGAAATTCTACCCCAGCGCGAGCCCCGAGATGCCCAGCACCATGCCCACCGCGGCGACGGCGCGGCGCCCGAGATCGCCCTCGCCCAGCAGGCGCGCGCCCATCAGCGCGGCGAAGAGAATCGACAGCTCCCGCGCGGGTGCGACGAGGCTCACGGGCGTGAAGACCATCGCGGTGAGCACGAGGATGTAGGCGAGCGGCGAGAGCACCGCGATCGCGAAGACGGTCTTGCGCCGCTCCCGCCACGCGGCGGCGATGGCGCCGCGGGAGCGTCCGTGCGTGAAGGGCACGAGCGCCATCACGCGGAAGGCGTTGCAGCCCCAGTCGAAGACGAGGGGCGGGACCAGCCAGCCGTCCGCGCCCACGCTCGCCTTGTCCCAAATGGTGTAGGCGGCGATCGTGCATCCGGTGGCGAGCGCAAAGGCGGCCGCGCGGCGCGTTTCCCCGTGCCGCCATGCGAAAGGATTGCCGGTGAGCAGCAACGCCGAGCATCCGATCAGCACCGCGCCCCCGATCGCCACGGGACTGGGGTGCTCGCCCAGCAGCGCCACCGCCACCGCGACCGTGAGCAGCGGGCCGGTGGCGCGGGCGAGGGGATAGACGATGGACAGGTCTCCGCCGCTGCGGTACGCCCGGTCGAGCAGCAGGAAGTACGCGGTATGGATGAGCCCGCTCACAAGCATGAGCCCCAGGTGGACCGGTTCGAAGTGGTATCCGCGCACGAGGGCGAACGTGACCACGAAGGGCGCATACACTGCGAGGGAGAGCGCGGAGGCGGCGGTGATGAGTCCCGCGCCGCCGCCGCTCTTCTTCAGCAGGAAGTTCCAGCTCGCGTGGAGGAAGGCGGAGACGACGACCAGCCCGAGGGCGAGCGAGGTCAAGGCTTGAGCAGGCGCAGGAGGTCGAGGTACTGGGCGTCCTCGGGCAGCACGGCGCCCAGGCGCAGCAGCCCGTCGATCATCACCGCGCCCGCGTCGAGGGTGAAGTCTCCCGCCACCAGCTCCACGATCACGTCCTCGAGGGGAACGGAGCGGATGCCGGAGACCTCGCCGTCGTGGTTGGTGGGCGTGAACCCCGGCGGAAGCCACAGGTCGTGCACGAAGAGGATCTCCCGATGCAGCCCTTCCGGAACCGAATACTCGACCCGCACCGCACCCAGGCAGTTGACGCCCTCGAGGAGCGCGGGCGCGATGCCCGCTTCCTCCCAGGCCTCCTTGCGCAGGGTCTCGTCCACCGAGAGCCCCGCGGCGATGCGCCCGCCCACGAGGTTGTCCAGCTTGTCGGGATCGATCGGCCGGTCGGGGCTGCGCCGCGAGATCCAGGCGTGGATGAGGCCGCCCACCCGCGAGAAACCGTTCAGGTGCGCCCCGTAGCTCATCACGCCGAAATGCCGGGAGGCGGCGCGTTCCATGCGGAAGATTTCCGGCGCGGCGTAGTGGTGCGAGACGCTCACCAGCTCGTCGCGCCAGCCGCGGATCACGCCGTCGCGGGCGAGCTCGTGGATCACCTCGGCCAGGGCGGCGGTGCGTCCCGCGGTCGTGTCGGGCTTCGCGTGCAGCGTGACGAAGGCGGGGTTCACCTCGAAGACGTGGGGCCAGCGGCGCAGCTGGTCGGCGAACGAGGGTCGCAGCCATCCCACGGGATGTTCCTTCGCGTAGAACGGCAGCACCGGCATTTCACGGCCGAGGTGCGAGGCGTGGGTGCAGGCGGCGCGAAGCAGGCCCAGCAGGTCGGCGTAAAGGCGCGGTCTCATGGCCGGGGAAGCGGGATTCGCGGGGACGGGAAATATACGGCGTGCGGCGCGTTGACAAGTCTAAGCCAATTCCCCAGACTCCGCCCGCCATGAAAGTCCTCGTCCTCGGCGCCGGAGTGATCGGCACCACGACGGCCTGGTATCTCGCCGAGCGGGGCCACGAGGTGACGGTGGTCGACCGGCGCGAAGGTCCCGGCCTCGAGACCTCGTTCGCCAACGGCGGCCAGGTTTCCGTTTGCCACGCCGAGCCGTGGGCGAACCCCGGGGCGCCCCTGAAGATCCTGCAGTGGCTCTGGCGCGACGACGCGCCGCTGCTCTTCCGCCTGCGCATGGACCCGGCGCAGTGGGCCTGGGGCCTGCGCTTCCTCGCCGAGTGCCTCCCCGGCCGGACGCGGCGCAACATCGCCGGGATCGTGAAGCTGGCACTCTACAGCCGCGGCGCGCTGCAGGCGCTGCGCGCGGCCACGGGCATCGAGTACGACCAGCTGTCGCTGGGGATCCTGCATTACTACACGGATGCGAAGGAGTTCGAAGGCGCGGTGCGGGCCGCGTCGATCATGCGCGGCCATGGGCTGGACCGCGACGTGAAGACCCCGGACGAGGCCGTGGCGATCGAGCCGGCGCTCGCCGCGGCGCGCGACCGGATCGTGGGCGCGACGTTCACCGCGTCGGACGAATCGGGAGATGCGTATCTTTTCACCGCGCGCCTCGCGGAGCTCGCGCGCGCACGGGGCGCCGCGTTCCTCGCTTCCCACGGGGTCGAGGCCATCCTGGCGGAAGGCGGGCGCATCGTGGGTGTGCGCGTGTCCTCGCCCCGGGGAGAAGCGCGCCTCACCGCCGATGCGTACGTGCTCGCCCTCGGAAGCTACTCGCGGCGCGCCGCGCGCGGCCTGGGGCTCGACATCCCGGTGTATCCCGCCAAGGGCTATTCCGCCTCGGTGCCGATCGCCGATCCCTCGAAGGCGCCGCGGGTGAGCCTCACCGACGACGGGGCGAAGATCGTGTTCTCGCGCCTGGGGGAGCGCCTTCGCATCGCGGGCACCGCGGAGCTTTCGGGGTACTCGACCGAGCTCAATCCCGTGCGCTGCGAGGCGCTCACGCGCAGGGCACGGGAAATATTTCCCGACGCGGCCGACTACGACCGCGCGACGTTCTGGGCCGGCCTGCGCCCGTCCACGCCGTCCAACGTCCCGCTCGTGGGCCCCACGCGATACCCCAACCTCTACCTCAACACCGGCCACGGAACCCTGGGCTGGACCATGGCCTGCGGGTCGGGTCGGGCGCTTGCGGATATCATCTCGGGGAAGGCTCCCGAAGTCGATTTCCAATTCACGGTCTGATGGTCACACTCCAGGACATTCAAGCGGCGGCGAAGGTGATCGAGGGGCAGGTGCTCGATACGCCGTGCCTGCCGTCGCGCACGCTCTCCGAGATCACGGGCGCCGACGTTTACCTCAAGTTCGAGAACCACCAGTTCACCGCGTCGTTCAAGGAGCGCGGGGCGCTCAACAAGCTCGCGAGCCTCGAGCGCTCCCAGGCCGCCAAGGGCGTGATCGCCTGCTCGGCGGGCAACCACGCCCAGGGCGTGGCCTACCACTCGCACCGCCTCGGCATCCCCGCGGTCATCGTGATGCCGCGCTACACGCCCTACGTGAAGGTCGAGCAGACCCAGAAGCATGGCGCCGAGGTGATCCTCGAAGGGGAGAACTTCGACGGCGCCAAGGCCTGCGCGATCGCCCTCGCGGCCGAGCGCGGCCTCACCCTCGTGCATCCCTACGACGACGAGAAGGTCATCGCAGGCCAGGGCACCTGCGGCCTGGAGATGCTCGCCGCACATCCCGGGCTCGAGGTGCTCGTGGTCGCGATCGGCGGCGGGGGCCTCATCTCCGGCATCTCCGTCGCCGCGAAGGCCGTGAATCCCGCCATCGAAGTGGT
>JAAOZZ010000029.1 GCA_012274175.1 Betaproteobacteria bacterium | reverse complement strand
GCGCCTGGCCCACATCGCGAAATACCATCACCGCGCCGATGACGCTCCCGTCCCTGCTGTGGATGGGAGCCGCGGAATCCTCGATGGGAAATTCGCGTCCGTCGCGCCTCACCAGCACGCTGTTCGCCGCAAGGGTGGCTGGCTGGTCGCGCTCGACGGCGAGTCCCATGGGACCGCGGAGCGCCGGCAGGCCCGTCGTCGCATCCACGATCCGCAGCACTTCGCCGAGCGGCCGGCCGCGCGCTTCCTCGGAGGACCAGCCGGTCATTCGTTCGGCGACCGAGTTGAGGTATGCCACGTTGCCCGCGATGTCGGTGCTGAGGACGGCGTCGCCGATGGAGTCGAGCGTGACCTGCGCGCGTTCCCGCTCCAGGAACAATACGTCCTCGGCCGCCTTGCGGTCGATCGCATTGCGCAGCGCGCGCGGCAACGAGTAGCCGTCGAGGTGGCTCCTCAGGAGATAGTCGTGGGCGCCCCGCTGGACCGCCTGCCGCGCAAGGTCTTCGTCGCCCGCGCCGCAGTACACCATGATCGGGACTTGCGGGGCGGCCCGCAGCAACTGGTCCAGGGCTCCGATGCCGTCCACGTCGGGCATCAGCAGATCGAGCAGCACCACGGTCGTCTCACCGAGGCCGAGCGAACCGAGGGATTCCGGCAGCCGGTTCACCCATTGAACGTGAAATGCGGTGCCGCGATCGCCCGCGAGCACGTTGCCCACGGTCCGGGCATCGTCGGGGTCGGCGGCGACGAGCAGGACATTGACGTCCGCGCAGGGCACGGCGCTGCGCCTCGAGGCGGACGCGAAGGCCGCTTTCGCGGATTCGGCGGCGTGCGGCTGGAGGTTGCTGCTGGCCGGACGGAGGGCCTTCGGCATGGCGGGGATCCTGGACTACCTGCCCGTACGTTGCGCTCCTCGTGCCGTCGCTTCTGTTCGGTGGCGCACAGAGACGTAAAGATGGCGAACCAACCCGTCCAAGAGCGAACTGCTGGCCCATGGGGCAATCCCGATGGGGCTGCGTCGTTGACACCATGTACGCCCGGGCGTTACGGTGGAAGCGAAGCAGACGTCGTTCTGCAATGCAGATCGTCGATCGCGACAAGGGGAATCAATACACAAAGTAGAACGCGCTGTGATCCCGGATCGCAGCTTCGAGAGGAGACAGCAATGGCTGACCGTACCGAAAAAGTGGCGGAAGACATCGTCGCGGATTCCGGGCAGGACGAGCGTTTCGCGATCGACAGGCGCCGATTCATCCAGGCATCCGGATTGCTCGGACTTTCGGCGGGCATTGCGGGCGTCCCGTTCGAAGCCGCATGGGCGGCGGGCGAAGCGGCGGGCGACACCCCGAGGAAGGGAGGCACGCTCGTCATGGTGGTGCAGCCCGAGCCGCCCACGCTCGCGTCATACAACAACACGTCGGGCCCGATCGGCCAGGTGGCGCCGAAGGTCTACGACGGCTTGCTCGAATACGACTTCAATCTCAATCCGCTGCCGGGACTCGCGAAGTCGTGGGATGTCGGCGCGGATGGCAAGTCCGTGACGTTCAAGCTGGAGGAAGGGGTGCGCTTCCACGACGGGAAGCCGTTCACCAGCGCGGATGTCCAGTATTCGATCATGGAAGTGCTCAAGAAGGTCCATCCCCGCGGGCCGACCAGCTTCCAGGAAGTGGAAGCGGTCGACACGCCTGACGCGCACACGGCGATCTTCCGGCTGAAGAGGCCCGCCCCGTACCTGATGAAGGCGCTCTCGGCCTACGAGTCGCCGATGCTGCCGAAGCACCTGTTCGCCGGCACGGACCTGCAGAACAACCCGCACGCCAACCAGCCGGTGGGCACCGGGCCCTTCAAGTTCGTCGAGTGGCGGCGCGGGCAGCTCATGCGGTTCGACCGGAACCCGGATTACTGGCGCAAGGGGCTCCCGTATTTCGACCGCGTGGTCGCGCGCTTCATCGGCGAGGCCCAAACGCGTACCGCAGCGCTGGAGCGGGGAGAGGTGGCGTTCGCCGCTTACAACGCGGTGCCCAACGTGGATGCCAAGAGGCTCAGCACGTCGCGGGAGGTGATCGTCACGACCAAGGGCTACGAGATGGACGCGCCCGTCGTGGAGCTCGAGTTCAATACGACGCGCAAGCCATTCGACAACCAGAAGGTGCGCCAGGCGATCGCATATGCCATCGATCGCAAGTTCGTGATCGACAACATCTGGTTCGGCTACGGCAAGCCCGCGACCGGGCCTATCAGCTCCAACTTCAAGGGCACGGGCATGTATACGGCGGACGTGCTCCGGTTCGACGTCCCGAACCGGATGGCGATCGCCAACAAGCTGCTCGACGAGGCGGGCTATCCGCGCAAGGCGGATGGTACCCGGTTCGAGATCGTGCACGACATCACTCCTTATGGGGAGGAATGGCGCCGCTTCGGCGAGTACGTGCAGCAGGTGCTGCAGGAGCTCGGGATCAAGGCGAGCCTGCGATACGAGGACGTGGCGACCTGGATCCGCCGGATCTACACGAACTACGACTATGACCTCACTTCCGATTGGCTCAAGACGTTCGCGGACCCGGTGATCGGCGTGCAGCGCCAATACTGGTCGAAGGCGATACGGCCGGGAACGCCGTGGGTGAACGGCACGCGATGGACCTCTCCCAGGGTCGACGAGCTCCTGGAGTCGGCGGCCATCGAGCCCGATGTGAAGAAGCGCAACGCCCTCTATCACGAGTTCCAGAAGCTCACGGTCGAGGCCTCGCCCATCGTGTGGGTGATGGAGCTGGAATTCACGACCGTCTACAACCGCAAGCTGCAGGATGCGATCGTGAGTCCGCTCGCCGTCAACACTTCCTTCGACCGAGCCTGGATGAAGGCCTGACCTGCACCGCTCGAGGTACCCTTGTCTGCTCGAAGCACGGGGAGTTCGCGCTGGCTGTTGTTCGTGCTGCGCCGCCTGCTGCAGGCGGTGCCGACGCTGCTCGTCATCGCGGTGCTCAACTTCTGCGTGATCCAGCTCGCTCCGGGCGACGCGGCGGATGTCCTGGCGGGCGAGTCCGGAGGGGCGACCCCGGAGTACATGACCCAGCTGCGCCACCGCTTCGGACTGGACCGGTCGAAGTTCGTGCAGCTCGCGGTGTACGTGAAGAACGTCCTCGGCTTCGACCTCGGCTACTCGTTCCGCGACGGAATGCCGGTGCGGGAGCTCATCCTGCAGCGTCTCGGTCCGACGCTCCTGCTCATGGGGACCACGATCGTGTTCTCGATCGTGCTCGGTGTGTTTCTCGGCCTCGTGGCCGCGGCGCACGTGAACACCTGGCGCGACAATCTGCTGTCCGTGCTGTCGCTCCTCTCGTACGCCACGCCGCTGTTCTGGGTCGGCCTCATGCTGATCGGGGTGTTCTCGCTGAAGCTCGGATGGTTTCCCACCAGCGGCATGGAGTCGGTGGCGGCCTTCTACGAGGGCTGGGACCGGGTCGTGGACATCGCGCACCACCTCGTGTTGCCCGCGCTCACGCTCTCTCTCTTCTACATGGCCCTCTACACGCGGCTCATGCGCGCGGCCATGCTCGAGCAGTGGGGGATGGATTATGTGACCACCGCGCGCGCGAAGGGGCTCACCGAGCGCCGGATCGCGTTGCGGCACGTGCTGCGCAACGCGGTGCTGCCGGTAGTGACCATGGCGGGCGTGCAGATCGGCGCATTGCTCGGCGGATCCGTCGTGGTCGAGACGGTCTTCGGCTGGCCGGGCATGGGATTGCTCGCGTTCCAGTCGCTATTCGCGCGCGACGTGAACCTGCTCCTGGGGATCTTCTTCGTCTCCGCCTGCCTGGTCGTCGTCGTCAACCTGCTGGTGGACCTGGTCTACTTCGCGCTCGATCCGAGGATCGAGGTTCGATGACGATGGCGGCAACGGCGGCGGCATGAGGGAATTCTGGCGCGGGTTTTCCCGCAATCGCACGACTGTCGCCGGGCTCGCGTTCTTCGCGGCGGTGGCGCTCATCGCCGTGTTCGGGCCCCATTTCTACCCTGACGGGCCCTTCAAGCTCGTCGCGAAGCCGTTCCTTCCGCCTGGGGGCACCTACCTCTTCGGCACGGATATGCTCGGGCGGGACGTCGCGGCGGGTATCGTCTACGGCGCGCGCACTTCGCTCGTGATCGGATTGACCTCGACTTTCTTCGCGATCGTGGCCGGCGCGTTGGTGGGCGGAGTGGCCGGCTACTACGGCCGTTGGGTGGACGAGGCGCTGATGCGCTGGACGGAGATCTTCCAGACGATCCCGTTCTTCATCTTCGCCATCCTCCTGGTGGCGGTGCTCGCTCCTTCGGTGAAGAGCGTGATCCTCGCCATCGCCGTCGTGTCGTGGCCACCGATGTCCCGGCTCGTGCGCGGCGAGTTCATGGCGATGCGAGGCCGGGAGTTCGTGGAGGCCTGCGTCGGCATGGGGATGAGCGATGCGCGCGTCATCTTCGTGCACATCCTGCCGAACTGCCTGTCCTCCGTGATCGTCACCGGTTCGCTGATGGTCGCCACGGCGATCCTCACCGAGTCGTCGCTCTCCTTCCTCGGGCTGAGCGACCCGAACCTGATGAGCTGGGGCTTCATGGTGGGGGCCGGACGGGAGTTCCTGCAACGCGCCCCCTGGCTGTGCGCGGTTCCCGGGATCGCCATCCTGCTCACCGTGCTCGCGATCAACCTGATCGGCGAAGGACTGAGCGACGCCCTGAACCCGCGGCTTCGCCAGGCTTGACGGGATGAGCGCGCCGATCCTGGAGATCCGAAACCTCACGATCGATCTTCCGGAGGGGGCCGACCGCCCCCATGCCGTTCGTGACGTGAGCCTCGATCTGCACCGCAACGAGATCCTCTGCCTCGTGGGGGAGTCGGGTTCCGGCAAGTCCGTCACTTCGCGTTCGATCATCGGGCTTCTCGCGCGCGGCGTCCGGCCGAGCGCAGGACAGGTCCTGTTCCGGGGCGAGGATCTGCTGCGCGCCAGCCCGAAGCGCCTGCGGGAGCTGCGCGGCAGCCAGATATCCATGATCTTCCAGGAGCCCATGACCGCCTTGAACCCGCTCAAGAGCGTGGGAGACCAGACCGAAGAGGTCATCTCGGTCCATACCGGGATGTCGAAGGCGAAGCGCATGGCCCGCATCGTCGAGCTCTTCGATGCGGTCCAGCTTCCCGAGCCCCGGCGGTTGCTGCGGGCCTATCCCCACCAGCTTTCGGGGGGACAGCGCCAGCGGGCGATGATCGCGATGGCCCTTGCGCTCGAGCCCGCGGTCCTGATCGCCGACGAGCCCACGACGGCACTGGACGTCACCACCCAGGCCCAGATCCTCGCCTTGATCAAGGGTATCCAGGCCCAGCGGCACATGGGGGTCCTGTTCGTCACCCATGACTTTGGCGTCGTCTCCGAGATCGCCGATCGCGTGGCGGTGATGCAACGCGGCAGCGTGGTGGAGTCCGGCAGCACGGCCCAGGTCCTGCGCACCCCGCGCCATGACTACACGCGCTTGCTGATCGGCTCGATCCCGAGCCTGATCCCCCCGGAGCGCAAGCCGAGGGACGATTCGCGGCCCGTCCTTTCCGCCGTGGCGCTGTGCAAGTCCTACCGCTCGGGCGGCTCGCTGTTCGGCGGGAAGGACCGGATCGCCCATGCGGCGAAGGGCGTGAATCTGACGATCCATCGCGGCGAAACACTGGGCCTCGTGGGCGAATCGGGTTCCGGAAAGTCCACGGTCGCCCGGTGCCTCGCGCGCCTCATCGATGCCGATGGCGGCCGGATCCTGCTCGGCGATACCGACCTGCTTCCCCTGTCGCGCCGGCAGCTGCGGCCGTACCGCAGGCGCATCCAGATGGTCTTCCAGGATCCCTTCGGCTCGTTGAATCCGCGCCGCAAGGTGGGCAAGCTCATCGCGGAAGGGCCCATGATCCACGGCATGCCGGAGCGCGAAGCGATGTCGAGGGCCTGCGAGCTGCTCGAGCTGGTCGGGATGGACCGCCGCGCGGTGGACCGCTATCCGCACGAATTCTCCGGCGGGCAGCGCCAGCGCATCGGCATCGCGCGCGCCCTGGCGCTCGAACCCGAAGTGCTGGTGGCGGACGAGCCCGTCTCGGCGCTGGACGTCTCGATCCAGGCCCAGGTGCTGAAGTTGCTCGCGGACATCCGCGACCGGCTCAACCTCACGATGCTTTTCATTACCCACGATCTCCGGGTGGCGGCGCAGGTCTGCGACACCATCGCCGTCATGCGGCTCGGCGAAATCGTGGAATGCGGTCCAACCGGCGAGGTCTACGCAAGTCCGCGCCACGCTTACACCAGGGAGCTGCTTGCCGCAGTGCCCGGAAAGGAGATGGGTCTCATGGTTCGAGAACTTCACGAAGGCGCCGGGGCTTGCCCATGAAGAGCCTGCCTGCAGATCCGATGGAAGGCATCACGCTCGAGGAATTCGGGATTCGGCTCCGGGCGCGGGAAACCACTTCGGAGTCCGCTACCCGCGCCTACCTCGAGCGGATCGCGCTGCTGGAGCCCCGCATCGGCGCGTTCGTCCATGTCGCCTTCGACAAGGCTCTCGAGCAGGCGCGTGCGATCGACCGGCTGCTCGCGGCGGGTACGGACCTTGGGCCGCTGATGGGTGTGCCCGTGGCCGTCGAGTACCTGCAGCGTCGCCGGCGCCAGCAGGCGTTGTGCAGGAT
>JAAOZZ010000275.1 GCA_012274175.1 Betaproteobacteria bacterium | reverse complement strand
GTGGGGAAGAGGTCCAGCGTGATGAGCGAGATCGACGGCATCGCCATCGCGAAGCCGATGCCGAACACCATGATCGGGATCACGGCCCAGGGAATCGAGGGACGGAACATGAATGCGTAGGCGAGGTTTGCGAGTGCCGCGACCGCCATGAAGCCGTAGGCGCGCGCGACCGTGCGCCGCGGCGTGAGCTTGCCCGCCGCTCGGCCCGAGAGCTGGGAGCCCGCCATGATGCCGGCGATGGACGGAACGAAGAGCCACGCATATTGCTGCGGCCCGAGGCCCAGGTGCTCGCCGAGGAACACGGGCGCGGACACGATATAGAGGAAAAAAGCGTTGAAGTTGAATCCCACCGCGAGGGAGAGCATGAGGAAGCGGATGTTGATGCCCACTTCCTCGTAGCCCTTGATGAGCACCGCGGGATGGAAGGAGTGACGAGCGCCCTGGGCGAGGGTCTCCGGCAGGAAGCGCCAGCCTATCCCGACCAGCAGCAGTCCCACCGCCGCGAGGAACCAGAAGATGGAGCGCCACCCGAGGCCCACGAAGAGCCAGCCCCCGATCACCGGCGCGATCGCCGGGGCGAGCCCGAAGAAGAGCGTCACCATCGACATGAGGCGCTGCGCGTCCTCGGGCCCGAAAAGGTCGCGAATCATGGCGCGCCCCACGACGATCCCGGCGCCGACCGAGAGTCCCTGCACCGCGCGCCACACGATGAGCTGCCGCACCGTCTGCGAGAGTGCCGCGGCCGTCGAGGCCACCGTGTACACCACGAGTGCGACGAGGATCACGGGGCGCCGGCCGAAGCTGTCGGAGAGCGCCCCGTGGAAAAGGAACATCAAGCCGAACGCGAAGAGGTACGCGGAAAGCGTCTGCTGGATCTCGAGCGGCGTCGCGCCGAGGGAATCCTGGATGCCGGCGAACGCGGGCAGGTACGCGTCGATCGAGAACGGCCCCAGGGTCGCGAGCGCCGCCAGCAGCGCGGCGAAGCTCCAGCGGAAACGGCGCGAGGAGGTTCCCGGACGGGTCAACGGCTACCTGCGGACGTGAATCGAAGCGTGCGTATGACGAACTGCATTGCCTGCGTCCTCCCGGCCGGTTTACATCGTTACGCTGCCACGCCGATCCCCGGGCGTCAAAGGCGCCGAGGCGCTCGTGCCGTGCTTCCTCGCACGACGAGCTCCACGGGGATCTCCTGCATGCGGGGAACCCGCTTGCCGGCCAGGCGTGAAAGCAACCGCTCGGCCGCAAATCTGCCGATGTCGGCCGAAGGCACGTGGATGGTGGTGAGGGCGGGCGAGAACTCCGCCGAGAGCTCGATATCGTCGAAGCCCACCACGGAAAGCGCGCCGGGAACGGACACTCCCTGGGCCGCGCATTCGATCAGTGCTCCGAGGGCGATGAGGTCGTTGCCGCACACGAGCCCGGTGAAGCCGTCGCGCCCGAGTCGCTGCCAGAGCGCGCGCAGGCCGCCGCGTCCGCCGCCGAGGGAGAACGGCGTTTCGACCACGCGCTCTGCGGGAAGCTCGATCCCGCGCGAAGCGAGGGCGGCGCGCACGCCGGCCACGCGCTCCCGCGCGCGGTCGTTGTGCTGCAGGCTCCCGGAGAGGACCGCGAAGCGCCGGTGTCCCAGGTCGAGCAGGTGCTGCGCGCATCGCGCGCTCGCCTCCCGGTTGGCGAAGCCCACGCAGTGGTGGAATCCCCCGGGATCGAGCGCCCATACGGGCTCGCAGGGCACGTCGGCCCGGGACAGCTCGTGGAAGAGCTGGGGCGCGTGGTCCACGCCCACGAACACGAGCCCGTCGACGCCGCGCTCGATGAGCGCCCGGGTGACCGCCACTTCCGCCTGCGGGTCGTACTCGTGGCTTGCCAGCAGCAGGGTGTAGGAGGCGTTCGCGAGCGCGCGCGACAACGCCTGCGTGGCCGAAGCGAAGATCGGGTTGTCGATCGTGGGCAGCACCGCGCCGATGGTGCGCGAGCGGCGGGAGGCGAGTGCGCGCGCGGCCCCGTGGGGAACGTAGCCCAGGAGTGCCGCGGAATTGCGCACGCGCTCCCGTGTGTCGGGCAGCACGAGGTCGGAACCCGCGAGCGCGCGCGACGCCGTGGCAAGGGAAACCCCGGCCGCGCGGGCGACGTCGGACAGGCGGGCGGGCCGTTTCTTCATCGCACCCGAGAATACGCGCCGCTGAAAGCGCTTGCAACGCGGTCCCCGCTTGACGGAGCGCGGGATCGTCGGTACCGTGGCGGCATTGCCGGTGAAACCGCTTTCATCGGCTTCCACATCCTCCATTCCAATCGGGGAGACCATGGCGATCGAGTTCCTCAAGCGCGCGTCGCGCTCGCCGGAGACCGAGACCGGCACCGCGCGCAAGGTGGTCGAGGAAATGCTCTCGGAGATCGAGCGCCGCGGCGAGGACGCGGTACGGGAATACGCGGCAAGGCTCGACCACTGGACCGGCGAGATCGTGATGACCCCCGAGGCGATCGAGCGCCGCTTGCGCGACGTGCCTCCCGACGTGCGGCGCGACATCGAGTTCGCGACCGAGCGCGTGCGCCGTTTCGCGCTCGCGCAGCGCGAATCGACGGCCGAGTTCTCGATGGAAGTGCAGCCGGGGCTCACCGCGGGCCAGCGCCTCATCCCGGTGAACGTCGCGGGCTGCTACGTGCCCACCGGCCGCTACGCACATATCGCTTCCGCCTACATGGCCATCGCCACCGCCAAGGCGGCGGGCGTGCCCTTCGTGGTCGCATGCTCCACGCCCTATCGCGGCGAAGGCATCCACCCCCACGTGCTCTACGCGATGCAGGCCGCGGGGGCCGATACGATCCTCACGCTGGGCGGCGTGCAGGCGATCGCCGCGATGGCCTACGGACTTTTCACCGGCCGGGCCGCGGACATCATCGTGGGCCCCGGCAACAAGTACGTGGCGGAAGCCAAGCGGATGCTCTACGGCAAGGTGGGCATCGACGTCTTCGCGGGCCCTTCGGAAATCGCGATCATCGCCGACGATTCCGCCGATCCCCTGATCGTGGCATCGGACCTGGTGGGCCAGGCCGAGCACGGGCACGAATCCCCGGCGTGGCTCATGAGCCTTTCGCGCCCGCTCGCCGCGGAAGTGATGGAGCTCGTTCCACGCCTCGTCGCCGAACTGCCTCCCACGGCGCGGGATGCCGCGGGCGCCGCCTGGCGCGATTACGGGGAAGTGGTGGTGGGCGAGTCGCGCGAGGAGATCGCCGCCGCCTCGGACCGGTACGCGCCCGAGCACCTCGAGGTGCACGCGCGCGATCTCGACTGGTGGCTTGCGCACCTCACGTGCTACGGTTCCCTCTTCCTCGGCGAGGAGACGACCGTGGCCTACGGGGACAAGACGTCGGGACCGAACCACATCCTGCCCACGAAGGGCGCCGCGCGCTATTCCGGCGGCCTCTCGGTCCACAAGTTCCTGAAGACGGTGACGTGGCAGCGCATGACCCGCGAGGCCAATCGCGACATCGGGCAGGTGACGGCGCGCATCTCGCGTCTTGAAGGCATGGAGGCCCACGCGCGCACCGCCGACGACCGGCTCGCGAAGTACTTTCCCGCGGAGCGCTTCGAGCGCGGCGCGGCCGTCGAGACCTGAGCACCCATGGCGTTGCCGGACCTCTTCGACTTGTCGGGGCGCGTGGCGCTCGTGACGGGTGCCAGCTCCGGGCTCGGGCGCACCATTTCGCTTGCGCTCGCGAGCGCGGGCGCAGCGGTGGTGCTGGTGGCCCGGCGAGCAACGGAGCTTGACGAGACCCGGGAAGAGATCGCGGCGGCGGGCGGGCGCGCCACGGGCATCCCATGTGATCTCGGCGATCGCGCGGCGCTGAAGGAGTGCGCCGTGCGATCGGTAGCCGCATTCGGTTCTCCCGACATCCTCGTCTGCGCGGCCGGCATCAATCCGCGCAAGCCGATCCTCGAAGTGACCGAGGAGGACTGGGACGCGACGCTCAGCATCAATCTCGGCGCGCCCTTTTTCCTGGCCCAGGCCCTCGCCCCGGCGATGATCGAGCGCGGCTGGGGACGCATCATCAACATCGCGTCCCTGCAGTCGGTGCGTGCCTTCGCCCACGGAGCGCCCTATGGAGCGTCCAAGGGCGGCCTCATGCAGTTGACCCGCGCCCAGGCCGAGGCGTGGTCCCGGCACGGCGTGAATGCGAACGCGATCGCGCCGGGCTTCATCGCCACACCCCTCAC
>JAAOZZ010000274.1 GCA_012274175.1 Betaproteobacteria bacterium | reverse complement strand
GGTCTGCTCGTACATCGCGAGCGTGGGCGCGATGTCCAGGACCGCGAGCTTGCGCACCCGCCCCGGATGGTCGACCGCGAGGCGATGGGCCACTCGTCCCCCGCGGTCGTGGCCCGCCAGCAGGAAGCTTTCGTGCCCCAGCGCCTCCATGAGCTCCACCTGGTCCTGGGCCATGGCGCGCTTCGAGTACGTCCCGTGGTCGGGCGTGGTCGCGGGCTTGCCCGAGTCGCCGTATCCCCGCAGGTCCGAGGCCACGACGTTCCAGCGTTCCGCGAGCCGGGGTGCCACGCGGTGCCAGATCGCGTGGGTCTGCGGGTAGCCGTGCAGAAGAAGCAGCGCCGGCCCCTCGCGCCGCGGGCCGACCACGGCGTGGATGTCGGCACCGGTCGTGCGCACCAGCTCGCGGCGGAATCCGGGAAAGAGCATGGGCCTATCGTAGCGCGGGGGCGCCGGCCGCGAGCAGCCCGCGCAGCTGCGCCTTCACGACCTTGCCGTAGTGGTTCTTCGGCAGCTGGGCCACGAAGCGGTATTCCTTCGGGCGCTTGAACCGCGCGATGTGCTCGAGGCACAGCCGGTCGAGCGCTTCGGCGGCGGGAGGTGCGCCGCGGGCGACCACGAAGGCCACCACCGCCTCGCCCCACTCGGGATCGGGTCGTCCCACCACGCACGCCTCGGCGACCGCGGGATGCAGCAGCAGCACTTCCTCCACTTCGCGCGGATAGATGTTCGATCCGCCGCTCACGATGAGGTCCTTGCTGCGGTCCTTCAGCGTGAGGAAGCCGTCGTCGTCGAACGCTCCGAGGTCGCCCGTCCACAGCCAGCCGTCGCGCAGCGCGCTCGCCGTGGCCTCGGAGTTGCACCAGTAGCCCGGCATCACCACATCGCCCCGGACGGTCACCTCGCCCGTCTCGCCCGCGGGCAGCGCCCGGCCTTGCGCGTCGCGCACGACGACCTCGACCGCGGCCTGGGGCAGGCCCACGGAGGCAAGGCGCTCGAGATGGCGCGGATGATCGATCTCGCCGTGATGGCGCCGGGACAGGGCGGTGATCGTCATGGGGCTCTCGCCCTGGCCGTAGATCTGGGCGAGGCGAGGGCCCAGCGCCTCCATTGCGCGGCGCAGGTCCGCGAGGTACATCGGCCCGCCGCCGTAGACGAGCGTCTGCAATCCGCTCGCGCGCGCTCCCGCCGCCGCCGCGGACTCGGCCAGGCGCTTGACCATTGTGGGCGCGGCGAAGAGCGAAACTTTCCCATGATCTTCCAGGAGCTCGAGGGCCTCCGCGGACTCGAAGCCTCCGGATTCCGGAACCACCTGGGCAGCCCCCTTGGCCAGGTGAGTGAAGTTGTACAGGCCCGAGCCATGGGACATGGGCGCGGCGTGCAGCAGCCGGCCGTCGTGGGCCACGTCGTCCACGTCGCAGAAATACGAGAACGTCATCGCGGCCAGGTTGCGGTGGGAGAGCATCGCCCCCTTCGGCCGCCCGGTGGTGCCGCTGGTGTAGAAAAGCCATGCGAGCGCTTCGGCCTCGGCCGGGGCGAGCGCCGCAGGATGCTCCGCGGCGATGTCCGCGATCCGCCGCGGATCGTCGAGGGTGAGGCGGGCGCCGGAGTTCTCGACGATGTAGGCGACTTCCTTCGGGTGCAGCTTCGCGTTGACGGGCACCGCGGCGAGTCCCGCCCACCAGATGCCGTACAGCGCCTCGAGGTACTCCGGCGCGTTCTTCATCACGATCGCCACGCGCTCGCCGGAGACGAGGGCGAGGCGCTCGCGCAGCCCCGCGGCGAGGCGTGCGGCGCGCAGCGCGAGCTCGCCGTAGGTGGCCCACGGTCGCGTGCCGAGGTAGACGGCCGCGCGGGTCGGGTCGGCGCGCGCGGCGCGGTCGAGCCAGGCGGCAACGTTCATCGGGGCGGCGCGGCGCGGATGGGCATCACGCCCGTCATTTTGCCTGAGGGCCGGTAAAATGCCCCTTTTGCCCCTCGAGGACACGGCCCGCGTCCATGACCACCATCGTCGTCGTGCGCAAGGGGGACGTCGCGGTGATCGCCGCCGACTCCCTCACCACCTTCGGCACCACGCGGCTTGCGCCCGCGTACGACCGCAGCCCCCAGAAGGTGACGGTGTACGGGGACTCGTTCATCGGCGTGGCGGGCAGCGCCGCGCACCAGCTCGTGCTCGAGAACGTGCTCGTGCGCACGCCCAACCTGGGCTTCCACGGCAAGGCGCAGATCTACGAATCGTTCAGGAAGCTCCACCCGGTGCTCAAGGACGAGGCGTTCCTCAACCCGAAGGAGGAAGAGGACGATCCGTACGAGTCGAGCCAGATGACCGTGATGGTGGCCAACCCCTCGGGCATCTTCGCGGTCTACTCGATGCGCGAGGTGTTCGAGTTCGACCGCTTCTGGGCGATCGGCTCGGGACGGGACTTCGCATTGGGCGCGATGTACACGATCTACGATCGCACGCCCAACGTGGCGGCAGTGGCCGAAGCGGGAGTCAGCGCCGGCGCCGAGTTCGACACCGGCACCGCCCCGCCCATCACGCTGCACGAGGTCCGGCTGGCGCGCTGATGCGCATCGACAAATGGCTGTGGGCGGCGCGGTTCTTCAAGACGCGCACCGTCGCCGCGGAAGCCATCGCCGCCGGGCACGTGACGGTGGAGGGCGAGCGCGCGAAACCCGCGCGCACCCTCAGGGTGGGCGACGAGGTCGTGGTGCGCCGTGCCCCCTTCGAGCACGCCGTGACCGTGAAGGCGCTTTCGGAGCGGCGCGGCCCGGCCCGCGAGGCCGCCGCGCTCTACGAGGAGACCGAGGAGAGCCGGGCCCGGCGCGCCGCGCTCGCCGAGCAGATGAAGGCGCAACCGCAGCCGAGATTCAAGGGCCGCCCCACCAAGAAGACGCGCCGCGACTACGAGCGATGGCTGCGCGGGGGCGACGGGGAGTGATGCCGTGGTGAGCCCTCCGAATCCCTCCGACGCGCTGCCGTTCGTCCAGGCCCTGCGCGCTTCCCCCACGCTCTTCGCCGCGGTGGCGATCGCGCACACGGCGGGATTCATCCTGCTCGTGGGCTCGGTGTTCTTCTTCGACCTGCGGGTGCTGGGTGTTGCGCGGCGCGTGCCGGTGCGCGCGCTGGCGGGCCTGCTC
>JAAOZZ010000273.1 GCA_012274175.1 Betaproteobacteria bacterium | reverse complement strand
TCCCAATGCCGGCCGGTCGCGCGATAGACCTGCCGCCACGCCTCGCAGACCGACTCGTCGAACGTGTGTAAGTTTCGCCAGTCGCGCTCGACACACCCGGGGTCGATGGAGAAGCCGCGCCGCGCGAGGAGCCGGATCACCTCGTCGTAGAGCGAGGGCTCGCGCTGCATCCGGTCGAGCTCGGCGAAGCGCTCGGCGCGGTGGCGATGGGGCTCCATGTGCATCGCGTGCTTGTTTCCCAGGAGGAATTCGATCATGCGGTACTGGAAGGACTGGAAGCCGGAAGAGCTGCCGAGGTCGTCGCGGAAGGCCGAGTACTCCGCGGGCGTGAGGGTGGAGAGCACGTCCCACGACTGGTTGAGCTGCGCCATGATGCGCGCCACCCGCGCGAGCATCTTGAAGGCCGGCGGCAGGTCGTCGCCGCGCACGTGCCCGCGGGCCGCGGCGAGCTCGTGGATCGCGAGCTTCATCCAGAGCTCCGAGGCCTGATGCTGGACGATGAACAGCATCTCGTTGTGGTCGCCCGAGCGCGGGCGCTGCGCCCCCAGCACCTGGTCCAGGCACAGGTAGTCGCCGTAGCTCAGCGCATCGCGGAAATCCAGGCGCGCGCCGTCTGCGTCGTCGGTGGTCGTCATGGGGGTTCCGTGCGCGGCGGGACGCCTAGTCTAGCTCCCTTTGGTAAGATGAACGCATCCACTCGGGGCGCCCGCTCGTAACCCGTTCAAAGGATCGAAAACGCCCCATGCATGCCACGCTGCCGCTGCTCGTCGCCACGGATTTTCCCGCGCTCCAGCGCCGCCACCTCGAGACCCTGCAGGTGAACCTGGGCTACGTGTGCAACCAGTCCTGCCTGCACTGCCACGTGAACGCCGGTCCCACGCGCACGGAATCGATGTCGGCCGAGACCGCGCGCCTGGTGCTCGACTACCTCGCCGCGAGCGGCGCGGCGACCCTCGACCTCACCGGCGGCGCTCCGGAGCTCAATCCCCACTTCCGCATGCTGGTGCGCGGAGCGCGCGCCCTGGGCGTGCGCGTGATCGACCGCTGCAACCTCACCGTCCTCTTCGAGCCCGGCCAGGAGGACCTCGCCGAATTCCTCGCCGGGGAGCGCGTGCAGATCGTGGCGTCGCTGCCCTGCTACACCCCGGAGCTCGTCGACCGCCAGCGCGGCAAGGGCGTCTACGCGACGAGCGTCGCGGCTATCCGGAGGCTGAACGCCCTGGGCTATGGCCGCGAGGCGACGGGACTCGCGATCGACCTCGTCTACAACCCCCAGGGCGCGACCCTTCCGCCGGCGCAGGTGAAGCTCGAGGCGGACTACAAGCGCATCCTGGGCGAGGAGGCCGGGATCGTGTTCAACCGGCTGCTGACACTCGCCAACATGCCGATCCAGCGCTTCGGCTCCACCCTGGTCTCCAAGGGCCAGTTCGGCGCGTACATGGCGCTCCTGCGCTCGGCCCATAGCGAGGCGAACGTGGACACGGTGATGTGCCGCTCCCTCGTCTCGGTGGACTGGCGCGGCTACCTCTACGACTGCGACTTCAACCAGATGCTGGGCCTGCCGCTGCGCGTCGCGGGACGTCCCCGCACCCACTTGTCCCAGGCGATGGGCCGCGACCTCGACGGCAACGCCATCGAGGTGCGCGACCATTGCTACGGATGCACGGCCGGGCAGGGCTCGAGCTGCGGGGGCGCGCTCGCGTGAACGCCCTCGCGGCGCGGCACCCGGCAAGCCCCGTCCCGCACGCCCTGCGCGGGCGCTCCGAAACCCGCCCCGGGCGCACGTGCCCGCTCGCGTATCGCTATGAGCCGCGCGTGCTCGACCGCGCGCCGGAGATCGAGGCCGAGACCGTCTACGTGGTGGGAGGCCTCTACGGCAACGTCGAGGCGCTCGATGTGCTGCGTTCCATGGCGGCCGCGGAACGCGGGCCCGTGCGCCTCGTGTTCAACGGCGACTTCCACTGGTTCGACGTCGATCCCGACGATTTCGCGCGCATCGACGGCGAAGTGCTCGAGCATTGCGCGCTGCGCGGCAACGTGGAAACGGAGATCGCGGGAGAGGATTCGGGCGCCGGATGCGGCTGTGCCTATCCCGTCGACGTGAGCGATGCGGAGGTCGGGCGCTCCAACGAGATCCTCGAGCGCCTGCGCGGGACCGCGAGGATGTTCCCGGAACTTCGGGAACGGTTCGCCGCGCTCCCGATGCACCGGGTCGCCCGCGTGGGAGACGCGCGCATCGGCATCGTGCACGGCGATGCGTCCTCGCTCGCAGGCTGGGGCTTCGCCCGCGACCGGCTCGACGACCCGGCGCACCGGCGCTGGATCGAGAGCGCCTTTCGCGACGCGCGCGTGGACGTGTTCGCGAGCAGCCACACCTGCCTGCCCGCGCTGCGCCGCTTCGCCACGGACGCGGGCGGGGGGATCGTTGCCAACAACGGGGCCGCCGGGATGCCCAACTTCGCCGGAACGGGATTCGGATTGGCGACGCGCATCTCGGTTCACCCGCTCGCCTCGGCGCTGCACGGCCTCGAAGTGGCGGGGGTGCACGTCCAGGCCGTGCCCATCGACTACGACGCCGCGCGGTGGCGCGAGCGTTTCCTCGCGCAATGGCCCGCGGGGTCCGCCGCGCACGCATCCTATTTCCGGCGCATCGTCGAGGGGCCGCGCCTCGCCCTCGCCGACGGCGCACCGCGCGACGCGGCCGCGGCGTAAGGACGGCGCCGCCCGCCCGACTACCGGGTCGCACGCATCTCCAGGAGCCTTCCATGAGCAAAGGCAAGCTCGCCGTCCTCGTCCTGATCGTGGCGCTGGTCGCGGCGTTCTTCGCGTTCGACCTCCGGCAGTATTTCTCGATCGAGTACTTCCAGTCCCAGCGCTCGGCGATCACGGCGTACTTCGCGGTCCATCCCGTCGGCACGGGCGTGATCTTCTTCCTCGCCTATGTCGCGGTCACGGGGCTGTCGCTGCCGGGCGCGGCGATCATGACGCTCGCGGCGGGCGCCATTTTCGGCCTCGCCTGGGGCACGCTCATCGTGTCGTTCGCTTCCTCGATCGGCGCGACCCTCGCGTTCCTCGCCTCGCGCTTCGTGCTGCGCGACTGGGTGCAGGGCAAGTTCGGCGACAGGCTGAAGCCCATCAACGACGGCATCGCGCGGGAAGGCGCGTTCTACCTCTTCGCGCTGCGGCTCGTGCCGGCGTTCCCGTTCTTCGTGATCAACCTGGTGATGGGCCTCACGCCGCTCGCCACGCGCACCTTCTACTGGGTGAGCCAGCTCGGCATGTTCGCGGGCACGCTTGCGTACGTGTACGCGGGCACGCAGCTCGGGCAATTCCGCATCTCGCCCGGCCTCATCGCGGCGTTCGTGATCCTCGGGATCTTTCCCATCGTGGCCAAGAAGGCGGTCGATGCCCTCAAGGCGCGCAAGGTGTACGCCCGGTGGCCGCGGCCCGCGGCGTTCGAGCGCAATGTCGTGGTGATCGGCGCCGGTTCCGCGGGGCTCGTGACCTCGTACATCGCCGCGGCGGTGAAGGCGAAGGTGACGCTGGTCGAGAAAGGCGCCATGGGCGGCGATTGCCTCAACACGGGATGCGTGCCCTCGAAGGCGCTCATCCGCTCGGCGAAGCTGCTGGCGGACATGGCGCGCTCGCGCGAGTTCGGCATCCGCGCGGCGAAGGCCGAGTTCGACTTCGCCGAGGTGATGCAGCGCGTGCAATCGGTGGTGCGCCAGGTCGCACCCCACGACTCCATCGAGCGCTACCAGAAGCTCGGCGTGGAATGCCTGCAGGGCACGGCGAAGATCACCTCGCCCTGGACCGTCGACGTGGCGCTTGCGGGCGGCGGATCGCGCACGCTCAC
>JAAOZZ010000272.1 GCA_012274175.1 Betaproteobacteria bacterium | reverse complement strand
GCCGGTCCGCGCGCCGCACCCGGCACCGCGCGGACCGGCTTCGCGAAGGCGAGCACACGGGCGAGCCGCGCCCGGGGCGCGAGGAGATCCGCGAGGGTATGGCGATCGAGCACCTGGAAGAACGCCTCGACGGCCTCGGAGAGCACGCCCCGCAGCACGCACGCGCGCTCGATCCGGCAGGCGCCCGAACCTCCCTCGAAGCATTCCACCAGGGGGCCTTCCTCGATCTCGCGCACCAGGGCGCCCACGTTGATCGCGGACGGCGTTCGGGCGAGGCGCATCCCGCCGCCCCGGCCGCGGACCGTTTCCACCAGTCCTCCCACCGCCAGGCGATGCACCACCTTCATCAGGTGGTTTTCCGAGATGCCGTAGGCCGCGGCGATCTCGCCGATGGTCGCGAGGCGCCCGCCATGGATGCCCAGGTAGACCAGCACGCGCAGCGAATAGTCGGAGAAGGCGGTGAGTCGCATGGCCGGGATTTAAAGATGTATTTGATATGTTGATTATCGGGGCACGGGGTGGTAGTGTCAAGATGCGTATCGGATACATCTTCAAGATCCATCCCCCGGAGGCCGCTCCGGAGAAGGGGCCGCGGGCATGGAAGGCGCGCCTCGCGAAGGCGTAGGAAATCCGGCGGGGCGCCCGAGCACCGTGCCCGCGCTCAAGGTCTTCTTCCCCGCCGCGGCCGCTTACGCAGCCCTCGCCCTGCCCGCGTCGGTCCTGCCGATGGTGGGTATCGCGACGGCGCTGCCCGGGCTTGGGACGCGATCCGGCCATGGCCACGAAATGCTCTTCGGCTTCGCGCTGGCCGTGGTCGCCGGGCACCAGCTCGGCGCGATGAGCCGCCGCGGACTCGCGGTGATGTTCGCCGCGTGGGTCGCCGCGCGCGTCGCGTTCCTCGCCCTGCCGGGGAGCGCCCTTTCGCTCGCGGCCGACGTGGCGTTCGCGTCGATGCTCGGCGCGCGCCTCGTGCCGCGCCTTTTCGCGAGCGCGAAGAAGCTGCGCAACCAGGCGCTGCCGATCATGCTGGCGGCACTGTGCGCGGCGGCGGCGGCCTTCCCCGCGGTCCAGCGCTTCGGCACGCCTCGTTCGCCCGACGCCGTGCTCGCGGTCGCGGTGGTCCTGCTGGGCCTGCTGATGCTCTTCATGGGCGGGCGCCTCATCGCGCCCACGCTCTCCGGCCATCTGCAGCGCCATGGCAAGCGGATCGAGGCGCGCGTGCAGCCGCGGCTCGAAGGCGGGATCATCGCCTGCGCCCTCGTGGCCGCGGTCGCCTCGGCGCTCCCGGCCCTGGGTGCGGCGGAGGTCGTGGCGGGCACCGCGATGGTTGTCACCTGAGCGCTCGCGGCCGCTCGCCTGTTTCGCTGGCGCCTGTGGACGGTGCCCGAGCGGCCCGACATCCTGTGCCTGGGCGCGGGATACGGTTGGGTCGCGATCGGATTCCTGTCCCTCGGGGCGGCGACGATCGCATCCAGCCACCGCACCGCCGCCCTGCACGCGATCACGGTGGGCGCCGTCGGCAACCCTCACGCTCGCGGTGATGGCCTCCCTGTGGTCGCGCCAGGCGCGGCGGGATCCCGCGCGCGAGCGCATCCCCGTCGTGGGCGTCGTCCTCATCGCGATCGGCACCGTGGCTCGCATGGGCGCGGACTTCGCCACCGGCGGGCCGATCCCCTGGCTTGCCACGGCCGCGGCGTTCTGGTGCGCCGCCTTCGCGCTGCTGCTTTGCTTCTTCGCCGCCGTGCGGCCGCGCGCGAGGCCCGTCCCTTAGAATACGGTCGATGAGCGCCCCGCTCGCCGCCCACACGCCGATGATGCAGCAGTACCTGTCCCTCAAGGGACAGTACCCGGACATGCTGCTTTTCTACCGCATGGGCGATTTCTACGAGCTCTTCCACGGCGACGCGGAGCGCGCCTCCAAGCTGCTCGACATCACCCTCACCACACGCGGGCAGTCGGCGGGCCAGCCGATCCGCATGGCGGGCGTTCCCTACCATGCCGTCGAGCAGTACCTCGCGAAGCTGGTGAAACTGGGCGAGTCGGCGGCGATCTGCGAGCAGGTGGGAGACCCGGCTGCGTCCAAGGGGCCCGTCGAGCGCAGGGTCACGCGCATCGTGACTCCGGGGACGATCACCGACTCGGCGCTCCTCGCCGCCTCCCACGACAGCCTCCTGGTCGCCGTGAACGCTGGGCACGCGCAGGCGGGCCTCGCGTGGATCTCGCTCGCGAGCGGCCGCCTCACCATCGCGGAGGTGCCCGCCGCGAAGCTCGCGGAAACGATGGAGCGCCTGCAGCCGGCGGAAATCCTGGCAAGCGCGGACGCCGCGTTCGAGGCGCGCGGCCCCGTCCCGGTGAAGCGCCTGGAGCCGTGGCAATTCGAGGCGGGCGGCGCCGCACGCGACCTCGCGCGCCAGTTCGGCACCGTGGACCTGGCGGGCTTCGGCTGCGAGGGCATGGAGCTCGCGATCGGCGCCGCGGGCGCGCTGATCGCCTATTGCCGGCACACGCAGCAGTCGACGCTGCCCCATGTGACGGGCTTGAGCGTCGAGCGCGAAAGCGAGTTCGTGCTGATGGACGCCCAGACCCGGCGCAACCTCGAGATCACGGAGACGATTTCGGGCTCCGGGTCTCCCACGCTCTTCTCGCTCCTCGACCGCGCGGCGACCTCGATGGGCAGCCGGCGGCTGCGCCATTGGCTGCACCATCCCTTGCGCGACACCGCGGCCCTCGAGCGCCGCCACGGGGCGATCGAGGCGCTCGTGCAT
>JAAOZZ010000271.1 GCA_012274175.1 Betaproteobacteria bacterium | reverse complement strand
TTCGGGTCAAGGGTCACGGAGGCCGTGCCCAGGTCCTGGTCGTAGGCGTAGACCACGAAGCGGCCGGTGCCCGCGGTGAACGGCACGCTCGCGTTCGCGAAGAAGGAGACGGCGCCCGCAACTCCCGGCCCGGAAGTGTTTCCCGAGGTGCGGAAGTTCGCGAGGTTGGTCGCCTGCTGGACGCTGCTCGTGACCGAAGTGGTCGATGCCGTGCCCGAGATCGCGTCGACCGAAGTGCTCGAGGCGAGCGAGGTCGACGGGCTCGAAGAGGACGTCGTGCCGCTCGAAGCGGGCGAAGCGCTGTCGGTGGTGCTCGACGTGGAGGCGCTGCTGTCGGCGCTGCTCGATGTAGCGTCGCTCGAAGCCGGGCTGCTCGACGACGACGCGGTCGTGCTCGAGGTGGAGCTGTCCCCCGGGGAAGAAGCGCTCGCGACCGCGACCGTGGGAGCGCTCGACGCGGCGGCGAAGATGTAGGGAGGAGTGGGCACGAATCGAGGCGCCTCGCCTCGCCGCACCAGCACCGACTGGCCCGGACGCGTGATCAGCGTGACGGGCCTGCCCAGGGCGTCCAGGCCGGTCACGCTGTGGGACCCGGTGATCGTGTAGTTGACCGTGCCCTCCCCGGCGAAGTGCGCGAGGATGTTGCCGGAGCCGCGGATGCCGATGGAGGCGAGCGGCGTCTTCATGTGGAAGTGGTCGCGGTTGCGCTCGGCGATGGCGCCCGTGAACGTGCGCAGGATCCCCGTGGCGAGCGAGAGCAGGACGTTGTCGTCCCCGCTCGCGCGGTCGAAGCGGTAATGCTCCAGGGTGAGGCGCGTATTGGGCCGCAGCGCGAGGAACGCGTCGTCGGCCATCCGCAGCTGCACCTGCGCGCCCGGATCCGTGACGATCGCGCCGCCTTCGACCACGTCCATGCCGCGCAGGACCACGAGGACCCGGGTGCCGCGCTCGATGCGCGCGCCACCCGCCACGAAATCGACGCGCCCCACGCTCTGGGCGCAGGCCGCCGCGGCCAGGAGCGCCAGCGCGAGCAACAGGAACAGCGAGCGACAAGAGGATTTCATCGGGACCTCCTCACGGATACTCGTAGCGGACGTTCACGCCGCCCTCGAGCTTGCGGAACGAATACAGCTCGATGTTCGACTGGTTGCGCACGAAGGACACGCTCGGGCGCAGGGACCAGCGGCCCCACGGCCACACCAGGCCCACCGTCGCCTCGGTGAGCCGGTCGCGCCCGTACGCGACCGCGGTGGCGCGGGCGAAGGGGGAATCGTCGACCCGCCGGCTCCATGCCACCATGGCGTACGCCTGCGCCGTGTTGGTGAAATCATGCTGGATGTAGGCGCGCACGCCGGCGGCGTGATGGGTCACGTCGGTGCCGGGCGTCAGCGGATCGATCGGCCGCCGTGCGCGGTCGTCGCTGTAGAAGACGCTCGCCAGCACGAGTCCCGGCCACGCCGCGGGCAGGGCATGCAGCACGCCGGCGCTCCCGTAGGCTTGGTCGGTGTCCTGGGTCGGGTTGGTGGGATAGCGAAACCGCATCCATTGCAGGACGGCGAAGCCCTCGAATCCCGCGGGCATGGCGCGGTGGACCTCGACGTTCACGCCCGCCCCGTCGCGGTCGCTCGTGATCCGCGCGCCGTCGGCCGGGGGCGGCGTGTCGCCCTTCTGGCGGAAGGCCTGGGCGACCGCCGAGACCTGGATCGAGCCCTGCTTGCCGCGGCGCGCGACGCCCAGGGTCATGTCGGCGAGGGTGTAGCTGAATTCGTCGTAGCGGCTGTATTCCCGGCGCCGCAGGTCGATCGAGCCCATGGCTTCGAAGTCCGCCGGCGCGGGCACGCTGGCGCTGGCACCCGTCGAGAAGGAAGCGAAGCCGGCGCTGCGCAGGATCGAGTTGCCGGTGGGCGTCACGCCCGGAAGGCCGAAAGCCGCGTTGATGGCGCTGGTGAAATCCGGCGTCGTGCTGGAGAGGTTGTCGTCATGGCCGCCGCCCGCCTGGACATAAACCCGCCAGCGCCTGTCGCCGCCCTTGGCGCGGCGCTCGATGGCGACCAGGTACGCGCGGATGGCGTGCTCGCCCTGGGGCGTCGGATGGGCCGCGAGCAGGCGCTCGAATTCCTGCCGGGCGAGGTCGTCGGCCCCGAGGGCGAAATACGCGCGCGCGAGGTCGAAGCGGGCGCTGGAGAAGCCGGGCGAGGCGACCAGCACGCGCTCGAAGGCGATCACCGCACGGTCATAGTGGCGCGAATCGAAGGCGGCGATGCCCAGCAGGTAGTCGAATTCCGTTTCGCCCGCTCGCGTGCCCTCGAGCGGCTCGAGGCGATCGTAGGCCTGCTCGGCATGGCCCTGCTTCACGAGCTGGCGGAGCTCGTCGAGATCGCCCGCGGTGGCGATCCCGGATAGGAGCAAGCTTGCGGCAACGACGATCAGGCAGATCCCGCTTCGCACGCCGTCCTCCCTTGGTATTCTTGGTTGTTGCAATCAGCCTATTGCGATTCCGGCAACCTTGCAACTGAGGGGCGCGGCGCCGGGGTAAGCTTCCGCTTCCCATTGCGGCGGATGATTCCATGAAGATCCTGGTCCTGGGTGCCGGCGGCATCGGCGGGTATTTCGGCGGCAGGCTCGCGCAGGCGGGGGCCGACGTGACTTTCCTCGTGCGGCCGCGCCGGCGCGAGCAGATCGCTCGCGACGGCCTGGTGATCGAAAGCCCGGCCGGAAACGCGCGCCTCGCCGTGAAGACGGTTCTTGCCGAGGAGGTGCGCGCGGACTACGACCTCGTGCTCTTCACGTGCAAGGCCTACGACCTCGATTCGGCCATGGACGCCATCGCCCCGGCGATGGCCGGCAAGTGCGCCGTGCTTCCGATGCTCAACGGCATCGCGCATTTCGAGCGCCTCGACGAGCGTTTCGGCGGCTCCCAGGTGATGGGCGGAACCTGCCAGATCAACGCCACGCTGCGCCCCGATGGCACGGTCGTGCATGGGGACAAGCTGCAGCGGCTGCTTTTCGGCGAACGGGACCGGACGGAATCGGCGCGCGCCCGGGCCTTCGCCGCCGAGATGGCGAAGACCGGCGTCG
>JAAOZZ010000270.1 GCA_012274175.1 Betaproteobacteria bacterium | reverse complement strand
CGGCGCTCGCTCGTAGCCCAGGGCCAGGCCGCGGGAGCGTTGCGCGAGATGCCCCTCGAGCAGGCGATCGGGATCTGCGCCGGGGCGCTCGCGCTTCCGATCCTCGTGGGCGGGGCCGTGGCCGAAAGCGGTATGGTCCCGAAGAGCGCGGCGCGCACGATCGAGCGCACGCTCCTCTCCGATGCCGCGCTTGACGAGCGCATCGACCGCGCGCTCGCCGCGCTCGCGCCGGACGCACCGCGTTCGCGCAGCACCCGAGCCAAGCGCAGGAGGACGACATCATGATGCTGCGCGCATCGGCCAGGACCCGCGCGACGAAGGCCCGGTTGTCCCGCAGGAAGCGGCCCAGCACGCGCAGCGCGGCGCGCAGGTTGCCTGCGGGCGCCATCGCACCGTCGATCTCGAGGGTGAGCCGCGCGAACATCTCCTCGTAGGCCTGCTGCAGCACCGCGCGCAGGAACGCATCGCGCGTGCGGAAATGGTAGTGGAACATGCCCAGGTTGACTCCGGCGCTCTCCGCCACCTCGCGCACGGAAAGGCCCGCGCATCCGCGCGCGGGCAGCAGCGCCCGGCCGGCGGCGAGCAGCGCCTGGTCGAGGTTGCGGGAAGGTCTGGCCATGGCCCGAAACTATACGTTTGTATAATTATCATGTCAAATCGCGGCGGTGCACTTGACCCGCGGCCGGGCATCCCGCACATTCGCTCGGCGCGCGCCCCCGCGCCGCTTCGCGATCATCTGCGCACCATGCCTTCCGACTCCGACCTGCTCACCGAGGCGCGGCGCATGCTCGCCGCGGGCCGGCGCCGCGAAGCGCGCACGCTCCTCGAGCCCCTCGTGTCCCGGACCGGGTGCGAACCGTCGATCGTGCGCCAGCTGGCGGAGCTCGAGATCGAGGAAGGCGAGGGGGAGCGCGCGCTGGGACGCCTGCGCCCTCTCGAGGCCGCGGGCGACGACGAAGCCGCGTTCCTCGCGGCGCGAGCCGACGCCGCGCTCGGACGCCTTGCCGAGGCCCGCTCGGGATTCGTGGCGCTGCGCGCGCGCCTCGGCACTCCTTCCGCGATGCTCGAGGTGCACCTCGCCGCAGTCGAGCAACGCCTGGGCGATACGCAAGGGGCGCTCGCCGCGCTGCACCGGGCGATCGCGCTCGAGCCCACGCTCGCCCCCGCCCACGAAAGCCTGGCCGGACTGCTCGTGTCCTTCGACCTTCCCGCGCAGGCGCGCACGGCGCTCGAGCAGGCCGTGGCCGTGCTTCCCGGGAACGGACGCCTGTGGGCGATGCTCGCGCGTGTGCTCTCCGATCTGGGCGATTCCGAGGCGGCCCTGGCGAGCGCATCGGCGGCCGCCCGCGCCGCCGCGGGCGATGCCGGGACCTGGCGGCAGGCGGGAGCGTTGTTCGCGGAGTACTGGCGTTGGGAGGACGCCGATCGTGCCCTCGCCGAAGCCTCGCGGCTCGACCCGGGATTGCCCGCTACCGAGACGCTGCGCTCCGTGGTCAAGCAGGAGCTGGGCGACACGGCGGGTGCGCTCGCCGCGCTCGAGCGCGCCCGGGCGCGTGATCCCGGCGACCTGCACGCGGCCCTGGGGGAGCGCCTGATTCTGCCCCAGGTCTACGAGGATGACAGCGACCTCGCGCGCTGGCGGGAGCGCTACACCGAAGGCCTTGCCGCCATGGTGCGCGAGATCCCGCGCTGGCTCGAGCGCGCCCCGGACGTCTTCCAGCTGCACCGCAACAACTTCCTGCTCGCCTACCAGGGGGAGGACGACCGCGAGCTGCAGCGCGCGCACTCCGGGTTCATCGCGCGACTCGCGGAGCGGGCCCATCCGCAATGGCGCGAAGAGCGGCGGGTGGCGTTCCCACTCGATCGCCGGATCCGCATCGGGTTCGTGGGTGCCATATTCCGCGATTGCACCGCGGGGCGCTATTTCGAGCGCTGGGTGACCGGCCTCGATCCCGCCCGCTTCGAGAGGTTCGTGTACCACACCGCGCCGCTGTCCGACGATTTCACGCGCCGCATCTCCGCGGCGAGCGAGCACTTCGCGACGCTGCGCGCCGGCACCGCCGAGGCCGCGGCGCGCATCGACTCCGACCGCCTCGACGTGCTCCTGCATCCCGAGGTCGGGATGACTCCCATGAGCTATGTCCTCGCGGCGCTGCGCCTGGCGCCCGTGCAATGCGCGGGATGGGGCCACCCCGTCACCACGGGCAGCGACGTGATCGACCGGTACATCACCTGCGCCATGATGGAGCCGCCCGGCGGGTCGAGCCATTACGTGGAACCGCTCCTCGCCCTTCCGGGCCTCGGCGTGGACTACGCCATGCCTCCCGCGCCCCAGCGGGCCTCCCGGGCGGACTTCGGCCTGCCGGCGTCGGGGCGCCTCTATCTATGCGCCCAGTCGCTCTTCAAGGTCCACCCGGACATGGACGCGCTGGTCGCCGACGTGATCGAGGGCGATCCACAGGCGGTGGTCGCGTTCTTCCAGGCCCCCGTGGCGGCGATCACGCGCCGGTTCGCGGATCGGCTGCAGCGCACGCTCGCGAAACGCGCAATCCCGGCGCGCGGCCAGGTGAAGTTCCTGCCGCGCATGAACGGCGAATATTTCCGGCGCGTGGTGGGGATCTGCGACGTGGTGCTCGACACCGTGCATTGGTCCGGAGGAAACACGAGCCTCGACGCTTTCGCCGCGGCGACGCCGGTGGTGACACTCCCCGGGCGCTTCATGCGCGGCCGGCAGACCGCCGCCATGCTCGCGGCGATGGGGCTCACGGAGCTCGTGGCCGCGAACTCCCGGGACTATGTGCGCATCGCCCTCGACACCGCGCGCGACCGCGACCGCAACGCGGCGCTGCGCGAGGCGATCGTGCGCAACCGCCAGGCGCTCTTCGACCGCCCCGAGGCGATCGCGGCCCTGCAGGACGCGCTCGAGGCGGCGGTCGCGGCGAAATCGTGATCCGGGCCGTGGTCGCGCGCATGGTGGCTGTTGCTATACTGCTCATTCGAAACGCAGGGGTCCGGCGAGGCGGCTAGAGCCTCCCGGTGAGAGAGTCCCTTGGAACCTGATCCGGGTCATTCCGGCGTAGGGAGCGTGAGCGGTACTGCCATTCCGCGCCCTTCCCCGGTCCTTTCCGAAGGAGCGCCACCATGAACGCGACACCCAAATTCATCGCCACGTCCGCCCATGTGGACGAGGCCGCCATGCAGCCGCTTCCGCGCTCGCGCAAGGTCTACTTCCAGGGCTCGCGCGCGGACGTGCTCGTGCCGATGCGCGAGGTTTCCCAGGGCGACACGCCCGCGGCGTTCGGCGCCGAGGCCAATCCGCCGGTGTACGTCTACGACACGAGCGGGCCATACACCGATCCGGCCGCGCGGATCGACATCCGCTCCGGGCTCCCGGCGATGCGCGCGCGCTGGATCGAGGAGCGCGGCGACACCGTGCAGCTCGCCGGGCCCAGCTCGGGCTACGGACGCGAGCGGCTCGCCGATCCCAAGCTCTCGGAGCTGCGATTCGCGTTGAAGCGCCTTCCCCGGCGCGCCCGGCCCGGCGCCAACGTGACCCAGATGCACTACGCGAGGCGCGGGCTGGTCACGCCCGAGATGGAGTTCATCGCGATCCGCGAGAACCTGCGCCGGCGGGAGTACCTGGCGGGACTCGAGGCCTCGGGACCGGCGGGACGCAAGCTTGCCGCGCTCATGGGCCGGCAGCATCGCGGGGAGGCATTCGGCGCGTCCATCCCGGCGGACATCACGCCCGGGTTCGTGCGCGACGAGGTGGCCCGCGGTCGGGCCATCATCCCCGCGAACGTGAACCATCCCGAGAGCGAGCCGATGGTCATCGGCCGCAACTTCCTGGTGAAGATCAACGCCAACATCGGCAACTCGGCGCTCGGCTCGTCCATCTCCGAGGAAGTCGACAAGATGACCTGGGCGATCCGCTGGGGCGGGGACACGGTCATGGACCTGTCCACGGGACGCCACATCCACGAGACGCGGGAGTGGATCGTGCGCAATTCCCCGGTGCCCATCGGCACCGTGCCCATCTACCAGGCGCTGGAGAAGGTCGACGGGCGCGCCGAGGAGCTCACCTGGGAGATCTTCCGCGACACGTTGATCGAACAGGCCGAGCAGGGCGTGGACTACTTCACCATCCACGCGGGCGTGCGCCTGCCGTTCATCCCGATGACCGCTTCGCGCATGACCGGCATCGTCTCGCGCGGAGGCTCGATCATGGCCAAGTGGTGCCTCGCGCACCACCGGGAGAGCTTCCTCTACGAGCGCTTCGAGGAGATCTGCGAGGTCATGGCCGCGTACGACGTGTCGTTCTCGCTCGGCGACGGCCTGCGTCCGGGATCCATCTACGACGCCAACGACGAGGCGCAGATCGCGGAGCTGAAGACCCTCGGCGAGCTCACGACGATCGCGTGGAAGCACGACTGCCAGGTGATGATCGAGGGGCCCGGCCACGTGCCGATGCAGCTCATCAAGGAGAACATGGACCTCGAGCTCGAGCATTG
>JAAOZZ010000269.1 GCA_012274175.1 Betaproteobacteria bacterium | reverse complement strand
GGCGCCGACGGAAAGCCCGCGACCTCGGTGAAGCTGGGCGAGGAGCTGGACGTGCATCTCAGGATTCGCACGGTGGACCGCGCCGTGGTGGACAACGTGGCGATCGTGGACCTGCTGCCGGGCGGATTCGAGGTGGTGCTCGAGCCGCGCGCGCGATCGCAGCCGAGGAACGGGCGGGAGGGCAATCGGCCCGGCGAGGGCGATGGGCAGGGCGCGGACCAGGGCGATCAGGCATATGTGCCGCCCATCGGGACCGCGGCCACCACGTGGCATCCCGAATACGCCGACGTGCGCGAGGACCGTGTGGTGCTCTACGGCTGGGTCTCGGGGGACACGAAGCAGTTCGTGTACCGCATCAAGGCCACCAACGCCGGGAAGTACACCGTGCCGCCCGCGTACGCCGAGGCGATGTACGAGCGCGGCGTGTCGGCGCGCTCCCTGGCCGGCACGATCGCGGTGGAGGCGCCGGCGAAATGAAGCGCGCGGTCCTGGCGATCGGCTGCCTCGCGGCGATCTGGACGCTCGCCCTTGCGGGAGCCCGGGCGCTCTGGCACGTGCCTTTCGCTTCCATCGTGCCCACGTCGGTGGCGATCACCGACGCCAACGGCAGGCTCCTTCGCCTCACCCTCTCGAGCGACGACAAGTACCGCCTCTGGACGCCGCTCGCCGAGATGCCGCCGGAGCTCGTGGAAGCGGTGGTGCTGAAGGAAGACCGCTGGTTCCGCTGGCACCCGGGCGTCAACCCGCTCGCGATCGCGCGCGGCGCCTGGCGCACCTACGCGCAAGGCGACCGCCAGGGCGGTTCCACCCTCACCATGCAGCTCGCGCGCATCCAGGGCCATCGCAGCACCCGCACCATCGCCGGCAAGGCGCGCCAGGCGATGCGGGCGCTGGCCCTCGAGGTCCTCTACTCGAAGGACGAGATCCTCGAGGCGTACCTGAACCTCGTGCCCTACGGGCAGAACGTGGAAGGGGTGGGCGCGGCGAGCCTCATCTATTTCTCGAAGTCAGCGCGCTCGCTCACCACGCCCGAGGTCCTCACGCTGGCGGTGATTCCCCAGAGCCCGGCGCGGCGGGCCTTCGCGCGAGCGGACCTGGATTCCCTCGTGCGCTCGCGCTCGGTGCTCTTCGGCGAGTGGACCGCCCGGCATCCCGAGGCGCGGCGCTACGCGGGCCTCGTCGCCGCGCCGCTCAGGCTGCGCACGCCGCGGGAGCTTCCGTTCGCCGCACCCCACCTCACCACGCAGCTCCTGGGCGATCGCCCGGCGGATCCGACGCGCACGATCGCCTCCACGGTCGAGCTGCGCCTGCAGCGCACCCTCGAGCGCCAGGTCCGCCAATATGTCCGGCGCGAGTCGCCCGTGGGAATCGCCAACGCCGCCGCGATCCTGGTGGACACCCGCGACATGGCGGTGAAGGCCCTGGTGGGCTCGGCGGATTTCTTCGACGACGCCATCGACGGCCAGGTGAACGCCATCCGCGCTCCTCGCTCGCCGGGCTCGACCTTGAAGCCCTTCGTCTACGCGCTGGCACTCGACCAGGGATTGATCCATCCCGACACGATCCTGCGGGATGCGCCCACGAGCTTCGGCCCCTTCAGCCCGGAGAACTTCGACGGCGCGTTCGTGGGCCCCATCGCCGCGAAGGACGCGCTGATCCGCTCGCGCAACGTGCCTGCCGTCGCACTCGCCGCCAACCTCTCCTCGCCCTCCCTCTACGAGTTCCTGAAGGGCGCCGGTGTCGGGCGCATGAAGAGCGAGCGGCATTACGGACTGGCGCTGGCCCTCGGTGGCGGAGACGTCACGATGGAGGAGCTCGCGCGCCTATACGCCACGCTCGCCAACCGCGGCGTGGAGCGGCCGCTGCGTTATCGCCTCGACGACCCGAAAGCCGAGGGCACGCGGCTCCTTTCCGAGGAAGCGGCGTTCGTGACGCTCGACATGCTGCGGGACAACCCGCGGCCCGATTCCTCCACCGCGGAGCGTCCGAGCCTGCGGCGCATCGCGTGGAAGACCGGCACCTCTTGGGCGTTTCGCGACGCCTGGACCGCGGGCATCGCCGGACCGTACGTGCTGGTCGTTTGGATCGGCAATTTCGACGGCGCGGGCAATCCCGCGTTCGTGGGCGTGCGCGCCGCCGCGCCGCTCTTCTTCCAGGTCGCCGACGCGCTCGACGCCGAGGGCCGCCTCGATCGCGACGTGTCGGTGAGCCCGCCCATGGGGCTCGCGCGGGTCGAGGTCTGCACCGCCTCGGGCGACCTTCCCAACGCGTGGTGCCCGAAGCGCGAGAAGTCGTGGTTCATTCCGGGCAAGTCGCCCATCCGAGTGAGCACGCTGCACCGCGCGGTGGAAATCGATCCGCGCACCGGGCGCATCGCCTGCACGAGGGCGGAGCTGAAGCGCGCGAAGCTGGAGGTGTTCGAGTACTGGCCATCGGACATCCAGCGCCTCTTCCGGCAGGCGGGATTGCCGCGGCGACCTCCACCCGTCGCCGATTGCGCCGACGGCGCGGCGGACACCGAGGGCGGGGGCCCGCGCATCCAGTCGCCGGTGACGGGCGCCGCGTACGTGATGCGGTTGAGCGAGTCCCGGCCGCCGGAGATCACGCTCGCCGCCTCCGTCGATGGGGGAGCGCACGAGCTGTACTGGTTCGCGGGAGAAAATTACCTGGGCTCTTCGGCCGCGGCCTCCCCCCTTCCGTGGCACCCGGGCTCGGCCGGGCGCTACCTCATCCGCGCGATCGACGACCACGGGCGCTCCGACAGCCGGGAAGTGCGGGTGGACGCGGAGCGCTAGGGCGCGGCGACGGGGCGCGATCCCGGAGGTAAGATGGCGCTCGGAGGCCGCCGCACCATGCCGCTTCGAATCCTTTGCGCGATCGCGTTCCTGGTTCCCACGCTCTGCGCGGGCGACGGGCCGGATCTCTCGCATCCCGTCTTCCTGGTGGCGCACGCGAAGGACTTCGATCCCAATTTCCGCGACACGGTGGTGCTGCTCACGCGCCACGACGCCATCGGCACGACGGGTCTCATCATCAACCGGCCGACCTCGATTCCTCTGGGGACGGCACTGCCGGAGTTCCAGGGTGCGGCGCCGCCGGATTCCAAGGTGAGTTTCGGCGGGCCCGTCTCGCCCCAGACCGTCGTCTTCCTTTCGCGCCTGCAGTCCCCGGCGCCGGACGCGGCCGAGATCCTCCCGGGCGTCTACGCGAGCTCGGCCCGCAAGCTCCTGCGGGAGCTCCTCCGGGGCGAAAGGTCCATGACCGGGCTGCGGGTGTTCTCGGGCTACGCGGGCTGGGATCCGGGGCAGCTGGAAATGGAGATCCGGCGCGGCGACTGGCGCGTGGTTCCCGCCGAGGCGAAATGGATCTTCGACGAGAAGCCGGACAAGATCTGGCCGGAGCTCGACCGCAGGGCTTCGGCGACGATGGTGAGCAACGACGTGAGGTGAACGGGGCGCGCCGGGGCGAACGACGCGGTGCGTTCGCGGTCCTAGGGTGCGTGCCACCCTCGCCTCGCCAACATGAAGAAAGAGGCCATGCCCCCTGGAACCGCCCTGCGCCGCTGGCGCGCTGGCTTGCTGTGGCTCGCGGCCGCCGTCGCCCTCTACGGGGTGCTGGGGGGGCTCGTGCTGCCCCATTTCGCGCGGACGATCATCGCCGCGAAGCTCGGTGAGCGCCTGGGCCGGGTCGTCGCGATCGACGACCTCACGTTCAATCCGTTCACCCTGCAGGCGACCGCGAAGGGCTTCCGAGTGATGGAGCCCGACAAGGCCACCCCCTTCGCCTCGTTCGACCGCCTCGATCTCGACGGCAGCATCACCTCCCTCTACCGGCTTGCCCCCGTCGCCGACCACGTGACGCTCGCGGGCCTGAAGGTGCACCTCGTGCGCGACGGCGACGCGCACTACAACGTGACCGACATCCTGGGCCGCCTCGCCGGCGCGCCGCAGCCTGCCAAGCCGGCGCGAAAGACGGAATTCTCCCTGAGCAACATCCGGCTCACCGGCGGGCGCGTGGACTTCGACGACCGGCCCAAGGGTGCCAGGCAACAGGTGACCGATATCGACATCGCCATCCCCTTCATCTCGAACCTTCCCACGCACCTGAAGGAATTCGTCCAGCCGAGGTTCTCCGCGAAGGTGAACGGGTCTCCGCTCACCATCACCGGAGACACGCTGCCGTTCGAGAATTCGCTGCGCACCCGCGTGGCGCTCGACCTGGAATCCCTCGACGTGACCCGCTACGTCGAATACTCGCCCACCGCGCTGCCGGTGAAGGTGGACGCCGCGAAGCTCGACGCCCACCTCAGCGTGCGATTCACCCAGGCCGCGGACAAGGAGCCTTCGGTCGAGGTCGCGGGCACGGCGTCGCTTCGGGACGTGCGCCTGTCTTCCTCCACGGAGCCCGCGCTCGCCGAGGTCGCTCGCCTCGAGCTGGACCTGGCCTCCCTCGATCCGCTCGCGGGCGTCGCGCACGTCAACGCGCTGCGGGTGACGAAGGCGAGCGCCGACCATGGCCAGTGGAACATTCCCGCGACCGAGGCGGACGACATCCGCATCGACGCGCAGAAGAAGAGCGTGCGCATCGGGTCGCTTTCCACCCATGGCGGGGTGCTCGCGTTCCAGCGCGGGCGCGACGGCGCGATCGAGCTGCCGATGCATCCGGCGGCAGCGCCGGAGAGTGCCGCCGCCACCGATGCCGCGCCGCCCTGGACCTTCGCGCTCGGCAAGCTCGCGATCGACGGCTACCAGGTGGCGCTCGCCGACGGGACGGTGAAACCCGCGATGACGCAGCGCCTGGCGATCACCCATCTCGAGGCGGCCGACATCACCTCGGCGAAGGACGGCAAGTCGTCGATGAAGGCGAGCCTCGTGGTGGGCAAATCCGGGACCGTGGACCTCGAGTCCGCCTTCGGCATCGATCCGCCGTCGCTCGACGCGCGCATCGACGCGCGGCGCATCGACCTGGTGGCGCTGCGCCCCTACGTGGACCAGTTCGCCACCGTGAGGTTGAAGAGCGGCAACGCCTCCGCGAAAGGGACCCTGACCGTGGCCGGCGCAGGCGACGCCATGCGCTTGTCCTATTCCGGCTCGGCGGATATCGCCAACGTCGCGAGCGTGGAGACCACCAGCGGCGAGGACCTCCTCAACTGGGCCTCGATCCAATGCAGGGGCGTGGACTTCAAGTGGTCGAAGAACGACCCGCTCCACCTCGCGGTGGCGGACATCGCGGTGCGCAAGGCATACGCGCGGGTGGTGGTCCTGCCCGACGGCAAGATCAACCTCCAGCAGCTCAAGTCCGCCACGCAGGCAGTTCCCGAGGCCTCCGCGCCCCAAGCCCCCGCGCCCGAGGCCGACGCCGCGAAACCGCGGGACATCCGCATCGAGCGCGTCGGCTTCACCGACAGCCGGCTCAATTTCACGGACCACTTCATCAAGCCCAACTACACCGCCGACGTGGGCGGGCTGCACGGAACCGTGACGAAGCTCTCGTCGGATCCGTCGAGCCGCGCGGTGGTGGATCTGCAGGGAAGCTACGACAAGGCAGCGCCGGTGGCGATCGCCGGGACCATCAATCCCCTGGGCGGCGAGCTCTTCCTCGACATCGGCGCGAAGGCGAAGGGCATCGAGCTGCCCACGCTCACCGCGTATTCCGAGCGCTACGCGGGCTACGGCATCACCCGCGGCACGCTCACCCTGGACGTGAGATACCACGTCGAGAACGGCAAGCTCGAGGGGCGCAACCGGATCCTGATCGACCAGCTCGTGTTCGGCGACAAGGTCGAGAGCCCGGACGCGACGAAGCTGCCGGTGCTCTTCGCCGTGAACCTGCTCAAGGACTCGAAGGGCGCCATCAACCTGGAGCTCCCCATCAGCGGCTCCCTCGACGATCCGCAGTTCGCGATCGGCGGCCTCATCACCCAGGTGGTGGCGGGACTGTTCAGGAAGGCGGTGACGTCGCCCTTCTCGCTGCTCGCGGCGGCGCTCGGCGGCAGTGGCGGCGGCGATGGCGGCGCCGGTTCCGCGTCGGGCGAGGACCTCGCGTTCGTGGATTTCGATCCGGGCGACGCGCAGCTCGGCGCCGCCGCCAGGAAGAAGCTCGACACGCTCGCGAAGGCGCTCGCCGATCGGCCGGGGATCAAGATCGGCCTCGCGTCGCGGGAGAACGCGCAGCGGGACCTGCAGGCCCTGAAGCGGGCCGCGCTGATGCAGAAGGTGATGGAAGCGAAGCGGGCGGCGCTCGCCGCCGGCGGCAAGGCCGCGCCGGGCGAAGCCGCGATCACGGTCGCGCCCGATGAATATCCCCGCTACCTGAAGCTGGTCTTCGAGCGCGAGATCGCGAAGCCCGAGGCGAAGGAGGCCGCGGAGAAGGCAAGC
>JAAOZZ010000268.1 GCA_012274175.1 Betaproteobacteria bacterium | reverse complement strand
CGCGCATGCCGACCCAGGCGTGGTACAGGAGTGCGACCATGAACACCATCGTGCATACCCGCACGAGGCTCCCGGAGAAGAGCGCCCTCCAGTCGGCGTAGGTAGCGGGCGCCTTCCACCATGCCACGGCGAGGGCGAGCAGCGTGTAGGCGGCCATGACCGCGGCGGTGAGGCGCTGCAGCAGCCAGTCGCCCACGCCGTAGTGGGCGCCTACGGGCGACTTCCCGTAGCGGCTCACAGCAGGCCCCACGCGATGAGCGCGGCGCCGGCCGCGCCGAGCGCGAACACCGCGAGGGCGCTCGCGCGCGCCGCGGCCTTCGACGATCCCACGTGCAGGTCGAGCAGCAGGTAGCGGATGCCGGCGAAGAAGTGGTGCGCGTAGATCCAGGCAACGGCGAAGATCACGAGCTTCGAGATCGGCTGCCCGAGGCAATCGCGCCATTGGAGGTAGCCCGCCTCGGAACCCAGGCTCGATTGCATCCCGTAGAGCACCAGCGGGAGCAGCGGGAAGAAGAGCAGCAATCCGGAGATGCGATGGAAGATCGACAGGACCGCCGGCGGCCAATGGTGGAGCAGGTTGAACTCGTAGTATTTCGGGCGCGGCTTGGGTGCGGAGCTCATTTTGTATTCTTGTCCTGTCGGCACATTCCGATTTTAAGCCCTTTTGCTGCGACCTCACATACCGAGCGGCGCACGCAGGCCCTCAACTGAGCTCGTTGAAGTACGCATAGCCGTCGGTCACGCACAGCCCGCGGCGCCACTCGACCGGCTTGTCGCCGTAGGTGAACGCGATGCGATCGACGCTGAGCAGCGCGGTGCCCGGCGCCACCTTGAGGTGCGTCGCGGCCACGCCGTCGGCGCTCACCGCGCGCAGCCACTCCTCGGCGCGGATCATGCGGATCCCGAAGACCGTCTCGTAGAAGCTGTAGACCGAGCCGCCGAATTCCTCGAGCTCGGCCAGCGTGAGGCCCGGGAACAGGCTCGCATCGAGCACGATGTCGTCGAGGATCAGGGGACGGCCGCCGAAGGACATCACGCGCTTAAAGGCGATCACGCTCGCCCCCGCCTTCAGGCGCAGCGCGCGCGCCGGCTCGCCCGCGCCCTTGTGGCGCTCGAGGCCGAAGAAGAGGTTGCGCGGCGCGACCTTCTCGCCCGAGTCGGGGATCACGCGCAGGAACCGGTACTGGTACGAGGGCTCGTTGTGGGAGGCGACGTAGGTTCCCTTGCCCTGGCGGCGCATGAGGATGTGCTCGGAAGCGAGCTCGTCGATCGCCTTGCGCACCGTGCCCTGGCTCACGCGGAAGCGCGATGCGAGCTCGAGCTCCGACGGGATCGCCTCGCCCGGCTTCCATTCGCCCGATACGAGGCTCCGGGTGAGCAGCACCTTGATCTGCTCGTATAGTGGCCGGAAGGAAGGCGTGGCCGCGGATTTCTTCATGGCCCTGCCATCCTACCATGGCATTTTCCCATTGTCTTATATAAGATAGACGTCTCGATGGGGAATTTGTGCATTCTTCCCCCACGAATTCAACGAGTTGATTCCATGAATCCCTATTACCGCCCTCGCCGCTCGATGCTCTATGTTCCGGGGTGCAACATGCGCTACCTGAACAAGGCGCGCACGCTGCGGGTGGACTCGGTGATCCTCGACCTGGGCGACCCGATCCTCGTGGAAAAGAAGGTCGAATCCCGCAGGAACGTCGTGGAAGCGGTGCTCGCCGGAGGCTATGGCCGCAGGGAAGTCGTGGTGCGGGTGAACGACCTCGATTCGCCCTGGGGACGGGAAGACGTGAAGGCGGTGGCCGGGACCGGCGCCGATGCCGTGCTCTTCCCCAACATCGAGTCGCGCGCCGACGTGGAAGAAGCGCTCGCGCTGCTCGACGCGTCCGGCGGCAGCCACCTGCCCCTCATGCTCATGATCGAAAGCCCCATCGGCGTGCTGCGCGCCGAGGAGATCGCCGCCGCGTCCGATCGCATCGCGTGCATCGTGATGGCCACCTCCGACCTGCTGAACCAGTTGCACGGGCGGCGCACGCCCGACCGGGTGGCGGTGGTCCACAGCCTCGCCCACGTGCTGCTCGCGGGCCGGGCCTACGACCGCGCGGTGGTCGACGGCATCTCGACCGACCTGAAGGACATGCAGTCCTTCGAGTACGGCTGCCGCCTCGCGCGCGACCTGGGCTTCGACGGCAAGAGCCTCGTGCACCCGTTCCAGCTGCCCTATTGCAACGATGCGTTCACGCCCAAGCCCCACGACCTCGTCGCCGCCAACGAGGTGATCGAGGCGCTGGAGCACGCGCACCGCGAGGGGCGCGGCACCGTGGTGGTGAGCGGGCGCCTCGTGGAAGGACATCACGTGAAGGCGGCCCGGCGCCTGCTCGCCATGGCCGACATGATCACCAAGCTGGAAGCCGGACAGTGAACGACCGCGCGCGCCCGCGCCCGCGGCCCATCGACGGCTGGCTCTTCGAGGACTACGCGGTCGGCGAGCGCTTCGTCCACCCGATTCCCCGCACCCTGGGCGAGGGAGATGCCGCGCTCTACATCGCGCTCACCGGCGCGCGGCAACCGGTGCATTGCTCCGCCCCGCTCGCCCGCGCGCTCGGCCACCGCGCCTGCCCCCTCGACGACCTGCTCGTTTTCCACGTGGCGTTCGGCAAGACGGTTGCCGACATCTCGTATAACGCGGTGGCGAACCTGGGCTATGCGGACGTGCGTTTCCTCGCGAGCGTGTACGCCGGAGATACGCTCGCGAGCGAATCGGAAGTGATCGGCGTCAAGGCCAACTCGAGCGGCAAGAGCGGCGTGGTGTACGTGCGCTCGCGCGCCTTCAACCAGGATCGCACCGAGGTGCTGCGCTGGATCCGCTGGGTGATGGTCGCTTCCCGCGCCGACGTGGCGGGGCGAGCCGCGAAAGTTCCCGCGCTGCCTCGGGAAGTGCCCGCCTCGCAGCTCGCCGTGGCGCCCGCATTGCGGCCGCTCGCGCTGGATCCCGCCGCCACCGGGGGCGCGCGCTGCTGGGAAGACTACCGGCCGGGCGAGGTGATCGACCATCCCGGCGGCATGACCGTGGAAGAGGCCGACGCGATGACGGCCACGCGCCTGTACCAGAACACCGCCCGCGTGCATTTCGACGCCCACGGCGCGGCCGCCACGCCCTTCGGCCGCAGGCTCGTCTACGGCGGCCACGTGATCTCGCTTTGCCGCGCCCTCTCCCACGACGGCCTCGAGAACGCGTTCGCGATCGCGGCGATCCACGGCGGCACCCACGCCCATCCCACTTTCGCGCTCGACACGCTGCGCTGCCGGCACGTGGTGCTCGCGCGCGACGAGCTGCCCGCGCGGCGCGACGTGGGCGCGCTCAGGCTGCGCATGCTGGGGGTGAAGAACGTGGCGCTCGCCGACCTTCCCGCCGTCGCGGTCGGGGAGAAGCATCCCGCGGTGGTGCTCGACCTCGACTACTCCGTGCTCATTCCCCGCCGGCAAAACGCCTAAAATGGAAGTCTCTTCCGGATCTCCCATGCCATCCCCCACGAAAATGGCCGGTGCCCCGCACCCGCGGGACGCGCTCTTCGCCGGCGAAAAGCCCTTCCCCGCGATCCCGGCCTGCGAACATTTCGCCGGGAGCGAGAAGCTCATCGGCAAGGCGCTCGACCTGCAGGGCGAGCTCGGGCGCGTCTTCGACGTGACCTGCGATTGCGAGGACGGGGCGCCGGCGGGACGGGAGCGGGAGCACGCGCAGATGATCGTCGAGATGCTCGTCTCGCAGCGCAACCTCCATGGCATGGCCGGAGCGCGCATCCACGACCACACCCACCCGCACTGGCGGCACGACGTGGACATCCTCGTGGGCGGAGCGGGCCACAAGCTCGCCTACCTCACCCTGCCCAAGTCCACCTCCGCGGCCCAGGTGGCCGAGATGATCCGCTACATCCGCGAAGTGGCTACGCAGCATCGCCTCGAGCGAGCGATCCCCGTGCACGTGCTGGTGGAGACCCACGGAGCGCTGCACGACGCGTGGGACATCGCCCGCCTCGAGGACGTGCAGGTGCTGGACTTCGGCCTCATGGACTTCGTGAGCGGGCACCACGGCGCCGTGAGCTCCGCGAACATGCGCTCCCCGGGCCAGTTCGAGCACGCGCTCATCGTGCGCGCCAAGACCGCCATCGTGGCCGCGGCGCTGGCCCACGGCGTGGTGCCGGCGCACAACGTGAGCCTCGAGCTGAAGAATCCCTACAGCGTTTTCCGCGACGCCTGGCGGGCGCGCAACGAGTTCGGGTTCCTGCGCATGTGGAGCATCCATCCGTCGCAGATCCAGCCCATCGTCGACGCGATGAAGCCCGACCTGGGGGAGGTCGCCGACGCCGCGCAGATCCTGCTCGCCGCGCAGCGCGCCCAGTGGGGCCCGATCCAGTACCACGGCGAGCTGCACGACCGCGCCACCTACCGCTACTTCTGGGAAGTGCTGCAGAAGGCGAAAGTGACCGGCGTGCCGATCCCACAGGAGGCCGACTCGGCCTTTTTCTGAGACCTTGGAATTGAAATGACACCCGGTGAAAAATTCAGGCAGGCCCTGAAGGACGAACAGCCCCTGCAAGTGCCCGGCGCGATCAACGCCTACCACGGCATCCTCGCCAAGGCGAGCGGCTACCGGGCGATCTATCTCTCGGGAGGCGGCGTGGCGGCCGGATCCCTCGGCATGCCGGACCTGGGCATCTCGAATCTCGACGACGTGCTCACGGACGTGCGCCGGATCACCGACGCGTGCGACCTGCCGCTGCTGGTGGACGTGGACACGGGATTCGGCGCGAGCGCCTTCAACGTCGCGCGCACCGTGAAGTCCCTGGTGAAATTCGGCGCGGCCGCGATGCACATCGAGGACCAGGTGGGAGCCAAGCGCTGCGGGCACCGCCCCGGCAAGGAGCTGGTGTCCGAGGCCGAGATGGTGGACCGCATCAAGTCCGCCGTGGACGCGCGCACCGATCCCGCGTTCTTCGTGATGGCGCGCACCGACGCGCTCGCTTCCGAAGGGCTGGAGCGCGCGATCGCCCGGGCGGTGGCCTGCGTCGAGGCGGGCGCCGACGGCATCTTCCCCGAGGCCGTCACGGACCTGGCCATGTACCGCAAGTTCAAGGACGCGGTGAAGGTGCCGGTCCTCGCCAACATCACCGAGTTCGGCAAGACGCCGCTTTTCACCGTGGGCGAGCTGAAGGGAGCGGGCGTGGACATCGCCCTGTATCCCCTCTCGGCATTCCGCGCCATGAACGCCGCCGCACTCGAGGTGTACTCGACGCTGCGCCGCGACGGCACCCAGAAGGCGGTGCTGGGCGGCATGCAGTCGCGGGACGACCTGTACCGCTACCTCGGCTACCACGAATACGAGCGCAAGCTCGACGCGCTTTTCGCAAAGACCAAGTGAGGAAAGAAGCATGACCCAGACCGCCACCGCCGGCGCCGCCGTAGCCCCGAAGCCGAAGAAGTCCGTCGCCCTGTCCGGAGTGACCGCGGGCAACACCGCGCTGTGCACCGTCGGGCGCACCGGCAACGACCTCCATTACCGCGGCTACGACATCCTCGACATCGCCGAGCACTGCGAATTCGAGGAGATCGCGTTCCTGCTCGTCCACGGCAAGCTGCCCAATGCCGCCGAGCTGGGCGCCTACAAGCAGAAGCTCATCGCGCTGCGCGGCATTCCCGCGGGCGTGCAGGACGTCCTGGAGACGATCCCCGCGAGCACGCACCCCATGGACGTGATGCGCACGGCCTGTTCCGCGCTGGGGGCGGTGCTTCCCGAGGGCGAGGAGCACAAGCTCGCTCCCTCGCGCGACATCGCCGACCGGCTCATGGCGTCCTTCGGCTCGATGCTGCTCTACTGGTACCACTACTCCCACTCGGGGCGGCGCATCGACGTCGAGACCGACGACGATTCCATCGGCGGGCACTTCCTGCACCTGCTCCACGGCAAGAAGCCGTCGGCGCTCTGGGTGCGCGCCATGCACACCTCGCTCATCCTCTACGCCGAGCACGAGTTCAACGCCTCCACCTTCACCGCGCGGGTCATCGCCGGCACGGGATCCGACATGCACTCCGCCATCACCGGGGCGATCGGCGCGCTGAAGGGACCGAAGCACGGCGGGGCCAACGAGTTCGCCTTCGACACCATCGGCCGCTACGACAATCCCGACGCGGCCGAGGGCGACATCGTGCGGCGCATCGCCGACAAGCAGATCATCATCGGCTTCGGCCACCCCGTGTACACCATCGCCGATCCGCGCAACCAGGTCATCAAGGACGTGGCCCGGCGCCTGTCCCGGGACGCTTCCAACATGAAGCTCTTCGACATCTCGGAGCGCGTCGAGGAGGTGATGTGGCGCGAGAAGAAGATGTTCCCGAACCTGGATTGGTACAGCGCCACGTCGTACCACATGATGGGCGTGCCCACGGCGATGTTCACGCCGCTGTTCGTGATCTCGCGCACCTCCGGCTGGTGCGCCCACGTGATCGAGCAGCGCATCGACGGCAAGATCATCCGCCCCTCGGCCAACTACACCGGCCCCGAGAACCTCGCCTTCGTCCCCCTGAACCAGCGTCCCTGACAGGAAGAAGAAGCCAAAGTGTCAGCACACATCAGCAACGTCCGTCCCGATCCCGACAAGGTCCTGGTCGACATCGTCGACTACGTGCAGAAGTACAAGATCGCCTCGAAGGAGGCCTACGAGACCGCGCGCTATTGCCTCATGGACACGCTCGGCTGCGGCTTCGAGGCGCTCGAGTACCCCGCGTGCACGAAGCTGCTGGGACCGATCGTGCCCGGCACCATCGTGCCCCACGGCGCCAAGGTGCCCGGCACGCCCTACCAGCTCGACCCGGTCCAGGCGGCCTTCAACCTCGGGGCCATGATCCGCTGGCTCGACTTCAACGACACGTGGCTTGCCGCCGAATGGGGACATCCTTCGGACAACCTGGGCGGCATCCTCATGACCGCGGACTGGCTTTCGCGCAACGCCGTGGCCGCGGGCAAGGCGCCCCTCACCGTGCGCGACGTGCTGACCGGCATGATCAAGGCCCACGAGATCCAGGGCTGCATCGCGCTGGAGAACAGCTTCAACAAGGTGGGCCTCGACCACGTGGTGCTGGTGAAGGTGGCGTCCACCGCCGTCGTGGCGCAGATGCTGGGCCTCACCCGCGACGAGTCCATCAACGCGGTCTCCCTCGCCTGGGTCGACGGGCAGTCCCTGCGCACCTACCGCCATTCGCCCAACACGGGCTCGCGCAAGAGCTGGGCCGCCGGGGACGCCACGTCCCGCGCCGTGCGCCTGGCGCTCATCGCGAAGACGGGCGAGATGGGCTATCCCTCGGTGCTCACCGCGAAGACCTGGGGCTTCTATGACGTGCTCTTCAAGGGCAATCCGTTCAGGTTCCAGCGGCCTTACGGCAGCTACGTGATGGAGAACGTGCTCTTCAAGATCTCGTTTCCGGCCGAATTCCATTCCCAGACGGCGGTGGAGGCGGCGATGACGATCCACGGCGAGCTCGCCCGCCTGGGACGCAAGCCCGAGGACATCCGCAAGATCACGATCCGCACCCACGAGGCGTGCATCCGCATCATCGACAAGAAAGGACCCCTGGACAATCCCGCCGACCGCGACCATTGCATCCAGTACATGGTGGCGGTGCCGATCCTCTTCGGCCGCCTCACCGCCGAGGACTACGAGGATTCCGTGGCCCGGGATCCGCGCATCGACGCGCTGCGCGACAAGATCGCCTGCGTGGAGGACAAGCAGTTCACGAAGGATTACCACGACCCGCAGAAGCGTTCCATCGCCAATGCGCTCACCGTCGAGTTCGGCGACGGCAAGAAGCTGAAGGAGATCGTGGTGGAATACCCGATCGGCCACAAGCGCCGCCGCAAGGAAGGCATGCCGGTCCTGGTGGAGAAGTTCAGGACCAACCTCGCGCGCCGTTTCGCGGACAAGCAGCGCTCGGCCATCCTCGAGCTGTGCCTGGACCAGAAGCGGCTCGAGGCGACGGCCGTGCACGAGTTCGTCGACATGATGGCGGTTCCATCATGACGTGACATGACATGACGTGACATGAAAGGAGACGCCATGCGCCTGATCCTCGCCGCGACCGCCCTCGTCCTGGGCGGCTGCGCCACCACCTACGACCTCACCCTCATGCCCCGCGACAGCGGCAGGACCTACACGGGCTTCGCGCGCGACGACGGCCACGGCCAGGGTCCGATCTCCATCACCATCGACGGCAAGGCGTACAGCGGCACGTGGGTGCAGTCGGCTCCCGACCGCACGAGCGCCTACGTGAGCGGGAACATCGGCTGGGGCGGGCGCCGTGGCGGCGGCCTGGGGACCATCATCACCATGGATAATCCGGATGGCGGCGAGGCCAAGGCCCTGCTCTCCGCTGCCGACGGCTCCGGCCTGCGATGCGACCTGCGTGGCGGCGGCGGCCTCGGCGCGGGCATGTGCCGGGACGATCGGGGCCGGGAATTCGACGTGCAGGTCAGGCCCGCTCCGCGCGCCTGAGACTCCAACCCAACAAGAAGGTCACCACCATGCCCCACAACAGCTTCGACACTCTCAAGAGCTTCCAGCCGTCCGCCGGCAAGACGGGCCAGTACTATTCGCTGCCCGCGCTCGCGGCCACCTTCCGGAACGTGAAGCGCCTCCCGGTGTCGATCCGCATCGTGCTGGAGTCGGTGCTGCGCAACATGGACGGCAAGAAGGTGACCGAGGAGCACGTGAAGCAGCTCGCGAACTGGGCGCCCACGGGAGCCCGCACCGAGGAGATCCCGTTCATCCTCGCGCGCATCGTGCTGCAGGACTTCACCGGCGTGCCCCTGCTCGTGGACCTGGCGGCGATGCGCAACGTGGCCGAGCGCATGGGCAAGAACGCGAAGGTGATCGAGCCGCTGGTGCCCGTGGACCTCGTGGTGGACCACTCGGTGCAGATCGACTACTACGGGGCGCCCAACGTCCTCGACCTCAACATGAAGCTCGAGTTCTCGCGCAACCGCGAGCGCTACCAGTTCCTGAAATGGGGCATGCAGGCGTTCGACACCTTCAAGGTCGTCCCGCCCGGCATCGGCATCGTGCACCAGGTGAACCTCGAGTACCTGGCGCGCGGCGTCTTCCGCAAGGACGGCATGTACTACCCCGACACTCTCGTGGGCACCGACAGCCACACCACGATGATCAACGGCGTGGGCGTGGTGGGCTGGGGCGTGGGCGGCATCGAGGCCGAGGCCGGCATGCTGGGCCAGCCGGTCTACCTGCTCACGCCCGACGTGGTGGGCGTGAACCTCACGGGCAGGCTGCGCGAAGGGATGACCGCCACCGACCTCGTGCTCACGGTGACCGAGATGCTGCGCAAGGCGAAGGTGGTGGGCAAGTTCGTCGAGTTCTTCGGCGAGGGCACGGCGTCGCTCTCGGTGCCCGACCGGGCCACCATCGCCAACATGGCGCCCGAATACGGCGCCACCATGGGCTTCTTCCCCGTCGACGACAAGACCATCGACTATTTCCGCGCCACGGGACGCTCGGCCGAGGACGTCTCCGCCCTCGAGGCCTATTTCAAGGCGCAGGGCCTTTTCGGCGTATCGAAGAAGGGCGACATCGACTACACCGAGACCCTCGAGCTCGACCTGGGGAGCGTGCGTCCCTCGGTGGCGGGGCCGAAGCGTCCCCAGGACCGCATTCCCCTGGGCGGGCTCAAGGCGAAGTTCACCGAGCTCTTCTCGCTGCCGGTGGCGAGCAACGGCTTCTCGAAGAAGTCCGAGGACCTGGCCAAGCGCTTCAAGACCAGGGACGACCGGGAGGTGGGCTCGGGCGACGTGATGATCGCCGCGATCACTTCCTGCACCAACACCTCGAACCCGAGCGTGCTGATCGCCGCGGGGCTGCTCGCGAAGAAGGCCGTCGAGAAGGGACTCACCGTCAATCCCAGCGTGAAGACCTCCCTCGCGCCGGGCTCCCGGGTGGTGACGGAATACCTCACGGCGGCGGGGCTGCTGCCGTACCTCGAGAAGCTGAACTTCTACGTCTCCGGATACGGCTGCACGACCTGCATCGGCAACGCCGGCCCGCTCGCGGAGCCGATCGAGCAGGCGATCGTGGACAACGACCTCGTGTGCGCCGCGGTGCTCTCGGGCAACCGCAATTTCGAAGCGCGCATCCATCCGAACCTGCGCGCGAACTTCCTCGCCTCTCCCCCGCTCGTGGTGGCCTACGCCATCGCGGGCACCGTCCTGAAGGACCTGGAGACCGAGCCCCTCGGCCAGGGCAAGGACGGGCCGGTGTTCCTGAAGGACGTGTGGCCCACCACCGATGAGGTGCAGTCGCTCATGCAGTACGCGCGCGACCCGAAGACCTTCGCGCGCATGTACGGGGACTTCTCCAAGGACAATCCGATGTGGGCGGCCATCCCGACGTCCACGGGCCAGGTGTACAACTGGCCCAAGTCCACGTACATCGCCGAGCCGCCCTTCTTCGAGGGCTTCGGCATGGGCCACGGGACGGCGAAGGACGTGAAGGGCGCCCGCGCGCTCGGCATCTTCGGCGATTCCATCACCACCGACCATATCTCTCCCGCCGGCGCCATCAAGGAGAACTCGCCCGCGGGCCAGTACCTCGTGTCCCACGGCGTGCAGAAGGCCGACTTCAACAGCTACGGCGCGCGCCGCGGCAACCACGAGGTGATGATGCGCGGCACCTTCGCCAACGTGCGCATCAAGAACCTGATG
>JAAOZZ010000267.1 GCA_012274175.1 Betaproteobacteria bacterium | reverse complement strand
CTCGGAGCTCGCGGGCAGCTACGAGCGCTCGTTCTTCTCGCCCCTGGGCATGCACGCGAACGACCTCGGGCGCCTCTACGCCACCGCCTACGCGCTGCTGCTCTTCGTGTGGGACCGCACCGGCCGGGGCATGCTGAAGACCACGCTCCTCGCGACCATGGGCGTGGTCACGGTGGCGCTGCTCTTCACGTTCTCCCGCGGCGCCTTCTTCGGCTTCATCCTGGTGAACGTGATCTACCTTTTCTCGCGCCGGCACGCGAAGACCCTGGTGCTGGCCGCGATGGTGATCCCGGTCGGGCTCTACTTCGTGCCCGGCGCGGTGTGGTCGCGATTCCGCATGGGCATGGGGCAGGGGCTGAACGCCGTGAGCGCCGGGCGCGTGAGCGACATCTGGCTCCCGCTGCTGCCCGAGTTGGCCGACAAGCCGGTCCTCGGCCACGGCCTGCAATCGATCCTGTGGTCCAACGCGATGCGCAGCGGCCACATGCTCCAGGTGACGCACCCCCACAGCGCGTTCCTGCAGGCGGTGCTCGACACCGGGATCGTGGGCCTCGCGCTGCTCATGCTGTTCTGGCTGGGGCACGTGTGGAAGGGCCTGCGCGTGCTCGCCAAGGATCCGCAGCTGTCCCCCGAGATGCAGGGCTTCTTCGAAGGCGCGGCCGCCGGCCTCGTGAGCTTCATCGTGGCCAACATCGCCGGCAGCAGCTTCTTTCCCGTGCCGGAGCAAAGCTTCCTCTGGCTCGCGGTGGGGCTGATGTACGGATTGCGTGCGCGTTCGGCGCTCGCGACGAAATAGGACCCGGAGCCATGTGCGGAATCACCGGATACTGGGCGCGGCGCGGCGATCCCGCACCGTGGCTCGCGGATCTGGACGCATCGGTTGCCGCCCTCGCGCGGCGCGGGCCCGACGATCGCGGCGCCTGGGTGGGGCCCGGCGCTCGCGTGGCGCTCGGGCACACGCGGCTTGCGATCCTCGACCTCTCGCCCCTCGGGCACCAGCCGATGCGCTCCCGGGACGGCGCGCTCACGATGGTGTTCAACGGCGAGGTCTACAACTTCGCCGCCGTGCGTAGTGAGCTGGAATCCCTGGGCCATCGCTTCCGCAGCAGCGGAGACTCCGAAGTCGTGCTCGCCGCCTTCGAACAGTGGGGCGAGCGCGCGGTCGACCGCTTCGTCGGCATGTTCGCCATCGCGCTCTGGAACGAGCGCGAGCGACGGCTGGTACTGCTGCGGGATCGCCTGGGTGTGAAGCCCCTCTACTACGCGTGGGACGGTACCGCGTTCTGGTTCGGCTCGGAGCTGAAGGCGTTGAGGGCTTTTCGTCCCTGGAGATCCGAGGTGGACCGGGACGCCCTGGGCGAATACCTGCAGTTCGGCTACATCTCGGCTCCGCGCTCCATCTACCGCGGTGTCGCGAAGCTCCTGCCGGGCCATTGGCTCGAGCTGGGGGAAGTGGGCGAGCCCGTCTCCCACCGGTACTGGTCGCCGTTGGAACCCGCGCAGCCGCTCGAAGGCGACGAAGGCGAGCTCGAGCACCGCCTCGAATCCCTCATGGTGGAGGCGTTCCAGCTCCGGATGGTGGCCGATGTCCCCGTGGGAGTGTTCCTCTCCGGCGGCCTCGATTCCACCCTCGTGGCCGCACTCCTGCAGCGCTACGGCGGCGGCGAGGTGCGCACCTTCACCATCGGCTTCGAAGATGCGCGCTTCGACGAGAGCGTGCACGCCCGGCGCGTGGCCGAGCATCTGGGCACGCGCCACTGCGAGCGCATCGTGCGCGCCGACGACATGGCGGCGGTGCTGCGCGAATGGGCGGAGCTCTTCGACGAGCCCTTCGGCGACACCTCGGGCGTGCCTACCTACCTGGTGTCGAAGATGGCGCGGGAACACGTGAAGGTGGCGCTTTCCGCCGACGGGGGCGACGAGCTCTTCAGCGGCTACTCCCATTACGGCGTGCTGCTCGAGCGCGAGCGGCGCCTGCGGCGCTGGCCCGACCTCGCACGCCAGGCCCTCGCCCGATCGCTTTCGGCCATCGAGCTCGCGCGACTGCAGGCACTCGGAGAACGACTGCCATTGCCCGCGCGCTTCAAGCACGGTGCGCGCCGGAACGTGACCGAGCGCCTCGCCAAGCTTTCGGTGCTGCTGCCCGCGGTGGATCCCCCGATGCTCTACGACCTCGCGATGTCCTTCTGGACGCCGTGGGAAATCGCCGCGCTCCTGGGAGGCGAAGTCGCGCCGCGGGAACGCGTTGCCGGTCCCGGGACCTTCGCCGACCAGATGGTGCATTGCGACCTGCGCCACTACCTGCCCGACGACATCCTGGTGAAGGTGGACCGCACCACCATGGCCACGGGACTCGAGGGGCGGGAGCCGATGCTCGACCACCGGCTCGCGGAGTTCGCGCTGCGCCTACCGCTCGAGCTGCGCCGCGGAAGCCTGGGCACCAAGCACCTGCTGCGCAAGGTGCTCTACCGCCACGTGCCGCGGGAGCTGGTGGAGCGGCCCAAGCAGGGCTTCGCGATCCCGCTCGCCCGCTGGCTGCGGGGCGAGCTCGCGGGACTCGTGGACGAGTACCTCGACCCGGCGCGCATCCGCGCGGGCGGGCTCCTCGATCCCGATGGGGTCGCGCGCGCGGTGGCGCGCTTTCGCGAAGGGGGGGAGGCCAACGACCGGCTCGACACCCAGAAGGTCTGGCTGCTGCTCGCCTTCGAGATGTGGCGCGCGCGCTGGGATCGCGGATCGGATAGCGGAGCGGAGGAGGGCATCGAGCATGCGCGTGCTGTTCACCATTAGCGAGCTCACCTTCGGGGGCGCGCAGAAGCAAGTGGTCGAGCTCGCGCGCGAGCTCGTGCGCCACGGCCACGAGGCGGCGATCTACACGCTGAACCGCGAAGTGCCGCGCGCGGGCGAGCTGGAAGGCTCGGGCGTGGAGCTGGTGGTGGACCAGAAGCGCTGGAAGCTCGATCCCGCGGTGCTCTGGCGGCTGCGCCGCTTCGTGGGCGCGTGGCGGCCGGACATCATCCACGGCTTCCTCTTCGACGGCGACATCTACGCGCGCATCGCCGCGCTCGGGACCGGCATCCCGGTGCTCAACTCCGAGCGAAGCGACAACTACGAGCTATCGCGGACGCAGTTCTTCGCGCACCTCGCGACCCGCGCGCTCGCCGACGGCGTGGTGGCAAACAGCCATTCCGGAGGCGCCTTCGCCCGCCGCCTCTACGGCTTTCGTCCGGAGCAATGCCACGTGGTGTGGAACGGGCTGCGCATCGAGGAGGTGGAGCGACGGGCGGCGAGCCGCGCCGATTACCGGCGCGAGTTCTTCGGTCCCGGCGTCTACAAGGTCGCGTGCCTCGTCGGAGCCATCAAGCCGGCCAAGGACTACCACCTCGCCATCGATACCGCCGCGCGCCTGGTGCGCGCCGATCCCGACTGGCGCGTGCTCTTCATCGGCGACCAGCTGGCCGGCGCGGGGCGCTACCAGGCCGGGCCCCATTCGGATACCGCGTCGTACAAGGAAAGCGTCCTCGGCCACTTCGCCTTGCAGGGCATCGGGGAGCGGGTGAAGTTCGCCGGCGCCCGGGACGACGCGCCGGCCATCGTGGCGCAATGCGACGTGCTCTTCGTCACCTCGTGCCGCGAGGGCTTTCCCAACGTCGTGCTCGAGGCGATGGCCCTGGGCGTGCCGGTGGTGAGCACCGATTACTCCGACATCCGCCGCATCCTGCCCCGGGAGCAGCAGGTGGTGGCGAGCCGCTCGCCCGAGGACCTTGCCTGGGCGATCCTCGACGCCTACGGCGATCGCGACGCCATCGCCGCGCAGCAGCGCCGCTGGGTGCGCGCCCACGCGACCATCGAGCACGCCACCCGCGAGCTCGAGCGCGTCTACCGCCGCTACATCCGTCCCCATGCCCTTGCGCACCCTGCTTGAGCCGGCGCGCGGCGGGAGCCCGGCCATCGCCCCGCCGAGCGCGCCACCCACGCCCCGTGCGAAGCCCCACGTGTGCTTCGTGGCGCCCACGACGTGGCCGGTCCTCGCCGGGGATCGCGATATCCGCGTGGTGGGAGGGGCGGAAGTGCAGCAGAGCATGATCGCGCCGGCGCTCGCCCGGCGCGGCTTCCGGGTCTCGATGGTGTGCCTCGACTACGGCCAGCCGGACCGATCGGAAATCGACGGCGTCACGGTGCACAAGATCCACGCGCCCGATGCGGGCGTTCCCGTCCTGCGCTTCGTGCATCCGCGGCTCACCTCGCTCTGGCGGGCGCTCGAGCGCATCGACGCCGACGTCTACTACCAGCGCACCGCCGCGGCCTACACCGGGTTCGTGGCCCACTTCTGCCGGCGCCACCGCCGCGGCTCCATCTACGCCGGGGCGTCGGACGTGGATTTCGTCCCCGGCGAGCAGGACATCCGATTCGCGCGCGACCGCTGGATCTACGAGTGGGGCCTGCGGCACGTGGACGGCGTCATCGTCCAGAACGAAGCGCAGCGCTCCACGCTGCGGCGCCACTACGGACGGCAAGGCGCCCTCGTCCCGAGCTGCTATGTGCCGCCGGCCGCGGCGCGGGCCGATCCCGCGGGCTACGTGCTGTGGGCGGCCACGATGCGCCCGACCAAGCGCCCGGAGATGCTGCTGGAGATCGCGCGCCGCCTCCCCCGGTGCCGCTTCGTGATGATCGGCGGTCCCGACCCCGGCAGGCGCGAGGCGGAATACATGGCGAACGTGATGCAGGCCGCCGCGCGGCTTCCCAACGTGGAGGTGAAGGGCTTCGTGCCGTTCGTCGATGCGGAGCGGCACTTCGACGGCGCGCGCGTCGTGGTGAACACCTCGCTCTACGAAGGTTTCCCCAATACTTTCCTGCAGGCGTGGTCGCGCGGGATTCCCACCGTCGGATTCGTCGACACCGGCTCGCGGCGCGAAGGCCTGCCTGCCTACGACATCGTGGAGGACGCGTCCCAGGCGGCGGGGAGGATCGATCGCCTGACGGGCGACGACGGGGCGTGGCGCGCGGCGTCCCGAGACGCGCTCGCCCATTTCCGGGAAAGCCATTCGATCGACGCGGTGCTCGACCTCTACGAGCGCGAGATCGCGGCCGTGGCGCGCGTCCCATGAACGCGGTCACGGGAAACCTCGCGCGGCGCGCCCTCTCCCTGGGCAGCGCCAACGCGATCGACTACGGGCTGCAATTCCTGCTGCCGATCGTGCTCACCCGCACGCTCGATCCCCAAAGCTTCGGCCAGTATCGGCTCCTGTGGCTCGCGGTGAGCACGCTCATGCTGGTCACGCCCATGTGCATGCCGGCGAGCCTGTACTACTTCCTGCCACGCTCCGATGCGACCCACCAGCGGCTGTACATCAACCAGGCGCTGGTCTTCCTCGTGGGAGCCGGCGCGGTCTCGGCCTGGGCGCTCTCGGCGTGGAACCCGTGGCTGCCCGGTGCGCTCGCGGACATCGTGTCGGGGCATGGCCCCGCGGTGCCGGCGTTCGTGCTGCTGTGGGTCTTCGCATCGACCCTCGACATGCTGCCCACGGCGGAGGAGCGCGTGGCGTGGCAGGCCAAGGCCGTGGTGTCGCTCTCGGCGATCCGCGCGCTGGCACTCTCGGCCGCGGCCATCGCCACCCACGAGCTGGCGCCGGTGCTGTGGATGCTGCTCGCCTTCGCCGCCTTCAAGGCGGGGCTGCTGCTCTATTACGTCTCCCGCCACCACGGGCTGCGCGGCCCCGTCGCGCGGCGTGCCGCCTTCGCCGCCCAGGTGCGGCAAGCCGCGCCCTTCGCTCTCTCCGGGGCGCTGCACGGAGTGCGCATGCAGGCCGACCAGTGGATCGCGGCGGCCCTCTTCTCGGTGACGATGTTCGCCTCATTTTCGATCGCCACCGTGCTGGCCCCGCTGGTGCAGATCTTCCGCCAGTCGGTGAACCACGTGTTCCTGCCGAGCATGAGCCGGCTGCAGTCCACGGGAGACTTCCGGGGCATGCTCGCCCTCAACAGCCGCGCCAACGCGATGGTGGCGCTGCTCGTGTATCCCTTGCTCGCCTTCGCGTTCGTGTTCGCCCACCCGCT
>JAAOZZ010000266.1 GCA_012274175.1 Betaproteobacteria bacterium | reverse complement strand
TCATGATGCTGCGCGCATCTGCCCTGGCCGCGGCGCTGGTCCTTGCCGGATGCGGGCACTCCGGCCCCACGTCGCTCCAGGGCTACGTCGAGGGAGAGTACGTGCGCGTGGCGGCGCCTTTCGCGGGAACCCTGGTGCGCCTCGGGGTCCAGCGCGGCCAGCAGGTGCGCCCGGGCGATGCCCTCTTCGCCCTCGAAGCGCAGAACGAGGATGCCGCGCGGCGCGAGTCCGAGGAGCGCGCGCGGCAGGCCGAGGCGCAGCTCGAAGACCTGCGCAAGGGCAAGCGGCCCACGGAAATCGACGCGGTGCGTGCGCAGTTGGCCCAGGCCGAGGCCGCGGCATCGCTCTCGGCGCGGGAGCTCGCGCGCCAGCAGGACCTGGTGGCGAAGGGCTTCGTGAGCCACCAGAGCCTCGACCAGGCGAAGGCCGCGCGGGACCGCGACCGGGACCACGCGGTGGAGCTGCGTGCGAACCTCGCGACCACACTCGCCGGGGCTCGCCCCGACGAGATCCGTGCGGCCGAAGCACAGGCGGCCGCGGCGCGGCAGGCGCTGGCGCAGGCCGATTGGCGCCTGGAACAGCGCTCCGTGGAGACGACCGTGGCCGGCTCCGTGGTCGACACCCTCTTCGTGCTCGGCGAGTGGGTCCCCGCGGGAGCGCCGGTCGTGTCGCTGCTGCCCCCGGGGAACGTGAAAGTGCGCTTCTTCGTCCCGGAGCCGCGCCTGGGCGCCGTGAAGGTGGGCCAGCGCGTGGCGCTCGCATGCGACGGATGCAAGGCGGGCCTCGAAGCGACCGTCTCGTTCATCGCTCCCCAGGCCGAGTACACCCCGCCCGTCATCTACAGCAAGGACAGCCGGGCGAAGATGGTCTTCCTCGTCGAGGCGCGGGCGGCGCCCTCCGACGCCGTGGGCCTGCATCCGGGCCAGCCCGTGGACGTGACCCTGCAATGAGCGCCGCCGCCGCCGCGACCTCGCCGGACCTCGCCATCGACGTGCGCGGCCTTACCAAGCGCTTCGGCGCGAAGGTCGCCGTGGACCATTTCTCGCTGCAGGTCGCGCGCGGCCAGATCTACGGTTTCCTCGGACCCAACGGCAGCGGCAAGACCACCACCATCCGCATGCTCTGCGGGCTGCTCACCCCGGACGAGGGAAGCGGCACGTGCCTGGGATACGACATCCTGCGCGAGTCGGAGCGGATCAAGCGCGAGGTGGGCTACATGACCCAGGGCTTCAGCCTTTACCAGGACCTCTCCATCGAGGAGAACCTCGATTTCGTCGCGCGCATGTACGCGGTGCCCCAGCGCGCCCGGCGCGTGACCGAGGCGATCGAGCGCCTGGGCCTCGGCCCGCGCAGGACGCAGCTCGCGGGCAACCTCTCCGGAGGCTGGAAGCAGCGCCTGGCGCTCGCCGCATGCCTGCTGCACGAGCCCAGGCTGCTGCTGCTGGACGAGCCGACGGCGGGCGTCGATCCCGGGGCACGCCGCGACTTCTGGGAGCACATCCACGAGCTCGCCCACGCCGGCATCACGGTCCTCGTGAGCACGCACTACATGGACGAGGCCGAGCGCTGCCATGCGCTCGCCTACATCGCGTACGGCAAGCTGCTCGCCCACGGGACCGCGCGCGAAGTGGTGGAGCACGCGGGGCTTTCCACGTGGTCGATCGAGACCGCGGAGCCCATGGAGCTCGCCCGGGAGCTGCGCGCCCTGCCGGGCGTGGAAATGGTGGTCCCGTTCGGCAACGCGCTGCACGTGAGCGGCACCGATGCCGCCGCCCTCGAGGCGAGCCTGGCCGGCCTCGCCGATCGCCCCGGCGTCGAAGTGCGTCCCGTGGCCGCGGGCCTCGAGGACGTATTCATCCACCTGATGGCGCACTGAAATCCATGTTCGCCTGGTACCGGTTCGTCGCGGTCCTCGCCAAGGAATTCGTGCAGATGCGCCGCGACCGGCTCACCTTCGCCATGATGATCGGGGTGCCGGTGATGCAGCTCGTGCTCTTCGGCTACGCGATCAACATGGACCCGAAGGGGCTGCCCGCCGCCGTGGTGTCGGCCGAGGCGAGCGCCTTCTCCCGATCGCTCGTGCGCGCGCTCGAGAACACGGGCTACTTCGAGGTCGTGGCCACGCCCGCGACCGTCGCGGAGGCCGACCGCCTGGTGGCCACCGGGCGCGTGCAGTTCGTGCTGCGCATTCCGGAGGATTTCTCGCGCCGCCTGCAGCGCGGCGAGCGGCCGGTCGTGCTGGTGGAAGCCGACGCGACCGACCCGGCCGCGACGAGCAACGCGCTCGCGGCACTCGGCCAGGTGAACCTCACCGGCCTGGACCACGACCTCACCGGGCCGCTCGCCGCGCTCAAGACCGGCGCGCCGGCATTCGAGATTCGCGTGCACCGCCTCTACAACCCCGAGGGCATCACGCAATACAACATCGTCCCCGGCTTGATGGGCGTGGTGCTCACCATGACCATGGTGATGATGACCTCGCTCGCGATGACCCGCGAGCGCGAGCGCGGCACCATGGAGAACCTGCTGGCCACTCCCGTGCGGCCCCTCGAGGTGATGCTGGGCAAGATCGTGCCCTACCTCCTCATCGGCTACATCCAAGTGGTCGTGATCCTCGCGGCCGCGGCGCTGCTGTTCCGTGTGCCGATGGTGGGAAGCCTCGTGCTCCTGTCGGCCGTGCTGGTGCTCTTCATCGCCACCAATCTCGCGATCGGCTTCACGTTCTCCACGTTCGCGCGCAACCAGATGCAGGCGATGCAGATGACGCTCTTCTTCTTCCTGCCCTCGATGCTGCTGTCGGGCTTCATGTTTCCCTACCGCGGCATGCCGCCGTGGGCGCAGGTGCTCGGCGAGGCGCTCCCGCTCACCCATTTCCTGCGCGTCGTGCGCGGCATCCTGCTCAAGGGAAACGGAGCGGCCGAGATCGCCCCCCAGGTGTGGGCGCTGCTGGCGATCATGGTGGTGGTTTCCGCCGCGGCACTCGCCCGCTATCAACGCACC
>JAAOZZ010000265.1 GCA_012274175.1 Betaproteobacteria bacterium | reverse complement strand
TTCGTGCTCGCCCTGGCCCTACAGGCGATCGCCATCGTGAGCCCCTTCTACATGCAGTGGGCCATCGACGGTGCGGTGGTCTCCGCCGATCGCGACCTGCTCACGGTGCTGGGGCTGGGCTTCCTCATGCTGGCCCTGATGCAGGTGGCGCTCACGGCGCTGCGCTCGTGGGTCGTGCTCTACCTGGGTACCACGCTCAATTTGCAATGGCTCGCGAACGTCTTTTCCCACTTGCTGCGACTACCGGTGAGCTACTTCGAGAAGTGCCACCTGGGCGACGTGGTTTCGCGCTTCGGCGCCGTGAATGCGATCCAGCGCACGCTCACCTCGAGCTTCGTGGAGGCGCTGATCGACGGCGTCATGGCGCTCGCGACCCTTGCGATGATGCTGGTGTACAGCACGCTGCTCACGGGCCTCGCGGTGGCGGCGGTGGCGGCTTACGGGCTCCTGCGCTGGGCGTTCTACGACCCGCTGCGCCGCGCGACCGAGGAGCAGATCGTCCACACCGCGAAGCAACAGAGCCATTTCCTCGAGACGGTGCGCGGGGTGCAGTCGATCAAGCTCTTCGGCCGGCAGGACGAGAGAAGGTCGCGCTGGCTCAACCTGGTCGTGGACGCGATGAACCAGGACCTGGTCACCCAGAAGCTGGGGTTGGGTTTCCGCTCGGCCAACGGGCTCGTGTTCGGCGTCGAGCGCATCGCGATCGTCTGGCTGGGGTCGCTCCTCGTGCTCGATAGCGCTTTTTCCGTGGGGATGCTCTTCGCGTTCATGTCGTACAAGGAGCAGTTTTCTGCGCGCGTGGCGGGCCTCGTGGACAAGATGATCGAGCTGCGCATGCTGGGGCTTCAGGCAGAGCGGCTCGCCGACATCGTGCTGGCACCCCCCGAGGCGGAGTCGCCGGCGCTCCCCGTGGACGACGTGGAAGCCTCTCTCGAAGCGCACGCGGTGTCCTTCCGTTATTCCGACACGGAGCCCTTCGTGCTCCTCAACTGCTCCTTCTGCGTGGCGCCCGGCGAATCGGTGGCCATCGTGGGCGCCTCGGGCGGCGGCAAGACCACGCTCGTAAAGTTGATGCTCGGGCTCCTGGCGCCCACCGACGGAAAGATCCTCGCGGGAGGTGTCGACATCCAGAAGCTCGGCATCGACCGCTATCGCAAGCTCGTGGGCACGGTGATGCAGGACGACCAGCTTTTCGCCGGGTCCATCGCCGACAACGTGAGCTTCTTCGATCCCGTCCCGGACCAGGGTGCCATCGAGCGCTACGCGCGCATGGCCTCGGTCCACGACGACATCGCCGCGATGCCCATGGGATACAACACGCTGATCGGCGACATGGGAGCCGCGTTGTCGGGTGGCCAGAAGCAACGAATCCTCCTGGCACGCGCGCTCTACAAGCAGCCGAAGATCCTCTTCCTCGACGAGGCGACGAGCGCATTGGACGTGCAGAAGGAGCGCGCGGTGAACGAGGCGATCCGCTCCCTCAACCTCACCCGCATCATCATCGCCCACCGGCCCGAGACCATCGCCTCCGCCCAGCGCGTGATCGTGCTGCAGGGCGGGCGCGTGGCGCAGGACCTGAGGAGGGTGGCGGCCGGAATATAATCTGCACCCATGACCTCTTCCTGGATGCTCGTGGCGGGCTTCCTCTTCGCCGCGATGGGCGTCTTCGTGAAGCTGGGCTCCGCGCAGTTCGGCGCCGCGGAGCTCGCCTTCTACCGCTCCCTCTTCACGTTCGTCGCGATCCTGGGCATCGTCTGGTACCGGAAGAGCACGGTGCTCACTCCCCACTTCGGCATGCACCTGCTGCGCGCAACCGTGGGCGCCGTCTCCCTCGTGGGCTACTTCCACGCCATCGCGGAGCTGCCGCTCGCCACCGCGCAGACGCTCAACTACACGTCACCCCTCTTCCTGGCCATCGCCACCGTCGTGGTCCTGGGCGAGCGTTTCTCGGGATTGCTGATCGCGGCCATCGTCGTGGGATTCGTGGGAGTGGCGCTGCTGCTGCAGCCCACGTTCCAGGAAGGCAAGCAGGCGCCCGCGCTGATCGGCCTCTTCTCCGGCGTGTTCGCCTCGTGGGCGTACCTGAGCGTGCGCACCCTGGGCCGCGTGGGCGAGCCCGACTGGCGCGTGGTGTTCTGGTTCGGCCTGGTGGCCGCGGTGATCTGCGCCGGTTGGCAGGCGGCGACGGGAACGTTCCACCCGGTGCGCTGGGACAACGTGTGGATCCTCGCGGGCATGGGCCTCGCGGGAACCCTCGCCCAGCTCGCGATGACGCGCGCCTACCGCACCGGCAACACGCTCGTGGTGGGTGCGCTCTCCTATTCGACCCTCGTGTTCGGCGCCGCCGCCACGTTCCTCGTCTGGAACGAGCGCATGGCGCCCCTCGCGTGGGCGGGAATGCTCGTGATCGTCGCGAGCGGCATCATGGCGATGCGCGCCGAGCGCAGGGAACAAGTCGAGGAAGCGGGGTTCGAGAGCTGACATGGAAAAGATACTCGTCACGACACAGGAGCTGGCCGATCACCTGGGAGATCCCGATTGGGTGGTCTTCGACACGCGCTTCGACCTTGCCCACCCGGAGGAGGGTCGCCACGCATACGAAGAGAGCCACATCCCGGGCGCCTATTTCCTCGACGCCGAAGACGACCTCGCGGGCCCGAAGACGGGACGCAACGGCCGCCACCCGCTGCCGGACCCGGGCGAGCTCGCGCGGCGCATGAACGAGCGCGGAGTCGGACTCGCAACGCAAGTGGTGGTGTACGACGACATCGGCGGCAGCTTCGCCGGACGCCTCTGGTGGATGCTGCGCTGGCTGGGACA
>JAAOZZ010000264.1 GCA_012274175.1 Betaproteobacteria bacterium | reverse complement strand
TACGGCATCGCCTGGGGCGCCATGGGCGCGGCGGAATTCTGCTGGCATGCGGCGCGGCAATACACCCTCGACCGAAAGGCGTTCGGCAAGCCGCTCGCCGCGAACCAGCTGATCCAGAAGAAGCTGGCCGACATGCAGACGGAGATCGCGCTGGCGCTCCAGGCGGCCCTGCGCGTGGGCCGGCTCATGGACGAGGGACGCGCCACGCCGGAGATGGTCTCCCTCATCAAGCGCAATTCCTGCGGCAAGGCGCTCGACATCGCGCGCATGGCGCGGGACATGCACGGCGGCAACGGCATCTCCGACGAGTTCCACGTGATCCGCCACGTCCTCAACCTCGAGGCGGTCAACACGTACGAGGGGACCCACGACATCCACGCGCTGATCCTCGGGCGCGCGCAGACGGGCATCGCGGCCTTCTGAAGCGCCGCGCAACGCGAACGGCAAGCACGCGCGAAGGCCAACCATCCGCGCGGAGCGGTCGGCGAGGAATCCCGTCGATGAAGTCCGCCCGGTCGCTTCGACGCCGCGGCGCTGCGCACCGCGGTTCCCGTCCGGCACGAAATTTCCCGGCGGCTGCGGAACTAGGGGCCAGCTCCCACGACCCTCGCATTCGCTCGGGGCCCCGTCGATCAGTCCTCGCCGAAACCCCGGGAAATTTCGTGCCGAACGGCTGGCTCCAGGTTGGACTTCATCGACGCGATTCCTCGCCGATCGCTCCCGGATCGCTTCTGGCGGCTAGTGCACTTCCTCGCTCGGGAGCACCTCGGGCGCGATCGCGATGGCGGCCACGCCTTCCTCGCGCAGCTCCGCGGCCTCCTCGGCCGTGACCTGGCCGCGGATGCCCCGCGGGGCCTCCTCGCGGTAGTGGATGCGGCGCGCCGCTTCGGCGAAACCGCGGCCGACGTTCTCGGTGGTGGCGAGGATGTACCGGCGCAGCGCCGCGATCACCTTGCCGCGTTCCGAGGCGTCGATCGCCGGCTCCGTGCCTGGAGCGGGGCCACTGGGAACGGCGGACGACGCCCGCACATGGGGTGCGGCGGGAAGCTTGCGCACTTGCGTGCTCGAGCACGCGGGGCACTGGAGCTGGCCGGCGAGCACCTGCCGGTCGCAGGCCTCGGCCGATGCGAACCAACCCTCGAAGAAATGGCCCTGCGCGCAGGCGAGCTGGTAGACGATCATGGGACAGACGTGGGGGTGCGCCCGGGCTTTTCAACCAGCAGCGGCTCGACGGACTTGGCGAGGCGCTCCACGGTCCCCGAGGCGACGACGCGCCGCCGGTTCATGTATTCCTCGTGGTTGCGCTCGACGTCTCCCAGGTCGTACACGTAGTTCACCATCAGGCCGAACGACTGCGCGAGGCCCTTGCCCGAGGTGTCGGCCGCCCAGTTGATGCGCTCCAGCCGTGCGCCGTTGCCGAGGTGGAAGCGCGCGACCGGATCAGCGCCATGGCCGCCGATCCATTCCCGCGTGAGGTACCACGCGGCGAGTGCCTCGATCGGCTCCTTCATCGCCGGCGACGGGACTCCATGGTCGTCGGCCGCGGCGGCGAGCAGTCCTTCGCGCAGCGCCTGGACGCCCGCCTCGCCCGACCCCACCGCGCCTTTCAGCGCCTTCTTCGCCCAGGCGCGCAAGCCCGGCACCGGCGAGAGCGTGGCGAAGACCTTGAGGTTGGGCAACTCCGCATGCAGGTCCGCGGCCACCTGCTTGATCAGGAAATTGCCGAACGAGATACCCTTGAGGCCCTGCTGGCAGCTCGTGATGGAATAGAACACGGCGCAGCGCGCGCGGCGCGGATCGCCCACGGCGCTCTCCGGGGCGAGGATCGGCGCCACGTGGGACGGCAGCTCGTTCACGAACGCCACCTCGACGAAGATGAGCGGCTCGTCGGGCAGCGCGGGATGGAAGAAGGCGAAGCAGCGCCGGTCGCGCTCGAGGCGGCGCTTCAGGTCGGCGAATCCATGGATCTCGTGCACCGCCTCGTAAGCGATCAGCTTCTCGAGGATCGCGGCGGGCGTGCTCCAGTCGATGCGCCGCAGCTCGAGGAAGCCGCGGTTGAACCAGGAGCCCAGCAGGTGCGTGAGGTCGTGGTCCACGGCGGCGAGCTCCGGATGCTCGCGGGATTCCTCGAGGAGAGCGCGGCGGAGCTCGAGCAGCATCGCGGTGCCGCCGGGAGCCATGTTCATGCGCCGGAAGACTTCCTGTCGCGGCGGCTCCGCCACCCGCTGGAGCGAGGCGAGGTTCGCGACCGACGGATCCCGGTAGTAGGCCTGGGCCGCCTCAAGCACCGCTTCGCGTTCGGGAGAGAAATCGCGCGCGAGCACCTTGAAGAAATGGGTGCGTCCCGGCCCGTAGAGGCCGCGGTAGAGTGCCGCCGCGCGCCGTGCGAGCGCGGCTCCCGAGGCCTCGCCCCGCTCCGAGATCAGCGTGCGCAAGGCCCTGGCGAGACGGTCGGCGCGGCGCTGGGCGGGTGCGCGCCCGATGTTCGTGGCCGCGAACGAGCCCACGATGCGGTCGATGAACGCGCGGGCGCTCTTCATCGCTTCGCTCCCTCCGGCGCGAACCGCTCCCGCAGGATGTTCTTCTGCACCTTGCCCATGGCGTTCCTCGGCAGCTCGTCGAGGAAGTAGACGCGCTTGGGCACCTTGAAGTTCGCGAGCCGGCCCTTGAGGGCGCCGATGATCCCGGCCTCGCTCGCCACGCCCCCGCCCCGCCGGGGAACGACGACGGCGATCACCGCCTCGCCGAAATCGGGATGCGCCACGCCCACCACCGCCGATTCCTGCACGCATTCGAGCTCGTCGATCGCGAGCTCGATCTCCTTCGGGTAGACGTTGTAGCCGCCGCTGATGATGAGGTCCTTCGAGCGCCCCACGATCGAAAGGAAGCCGTCGGTCGACAGGCTTCCCATGTCGCCGGTCCGGAAGAAGCCGTCGGCCGTGAACTCCTCGCGCGTCTTGTCCGGCATGCGCCAGTAGCCGGAAAACACGTTGTCGCCGCGCACGATCACTTGGCCGATGGTCCCCGGGGCGCAGGGGCGGCCGTCGTCTCCCACGACCCGCACGTCGGTGCCGGGAAGCGCGGGGCCCACGGATCCCGCGCGGCGTTCCCCATCGAGCGGGTTGGAAGTGAGCATGCCGGTCTCGGTCATGCCGTAGCGCTCGAGGATGCGCTGGCCCGTGCGCCGCTCGAACTGCGCGTGGGTCTCGGCCAGCAGCGGCGCGGAGCCCGACACGAAGAGCCGCATGGAGACGCACGCCTCGCGGGTGAGGCCGTGCTCGCCGAGCAGGCGCCCATAGAAGGTCGGCACGCCCATGAAGACCGTGGAACGGCCGAAATCGGCGATCGCCTGGACAGCGTCGAATTTCCGGTGGAAGCGCATCGCCGTGCCGTTCAGCAGCACGCAGTGGCACGCCACGAAGAGCCCGTGCACATGGAAGAGCGGCAGCATGTGCACCAGCACGTCGTCCGGGCGGAAGCCCCAGAGTCGGTGCAGCACGAGGACGTTGGAAGCGAGGTTGCGATGGGAGAGCATCGCGCCCTTCGACCGGCCGGTAGTGCCCGACGTATAGAGGATCGCTGCGAGGTCGTCGCCGGAGCGCTCGACCGTCTCGAAACGCCCGGGTGCGCCGCGGGAGGCCTCGAGGAGCGTGCCGCCGCCGCGATCGTCGAGGCTGAAGAGGTTGGCGATGCCAAGTCCCGAGGCGAGCGGCTCGAGCCACGGCATCGATCGCGGCTGCGCCACCACGGCGCGCGGCTCGGCGTTCTCGAGGAAATAGCGCACCTCGGCTTCCTGGTAGGCGCTGTTGAGCGGAAGGTACACGAGCCCCGCCCGCAGGCACGCGAGGTAGAGCACCAGCGCCTCGGGGGATTTTTCCACCTGCACCGCCACGCGATCGCCCGGGTCGAGCCCGCGATCGCGAAAGTGCGCCGCGATGCGCGCGCTGCCCGCGTCCGCCTCGGCGTAGGAAAGGCTCGCGCCGGATTCGAGCATCAGGAGCGCCTGGTCCCGATCCGCGGGAAAGCGGGACTCGAAGAGGGCGTAGAGGTTGCCGTTCATGGAGGCATCAGGGGACGAGTCCCAGCTTCATTTCCTCCTCGGCCACCCGCGCGCCCCGATAGTCGGCGAAAGTCGGCACCGCTTCCCCGACCTCGCCCAAGATCGCCGCGACCGCCGCGCCGGGCAGCACCTGGATGTCGGCCCCGTGCGCGCTCGCCACCCGCCGTGCAGGTGCCGCGAGCGCCACGTACACGCCACCCCCGCCCTTGCCGAGGACGGTGAGGCCCACCTGCGTGCCGCTCGCGGCGCGCTGCGCGAGAGCGAGGCTCATGTCCACGATGTATTCCGTGAGCACGATCTTCTCGTCGTCGAGGCCGCCCGCGTGGGACGCGCAATCGAGGAACACTTCGAGCC
>JAAOZZ010000263.1 GCA_012274175.1 Betaproteobacteria bacterium | reverse complement strand
TCGAGCAAGCCCGCTTCAACATGATCGAGCAGCAGATCCGCACCTGGGAGGTGCTCGATCCGGAGGTGCTCGACCTCCTGTCCCGGGTGAAGCGTGAGGACTTCGTGCCGGAGGGCCAGCGCGAGCTCGCCTTCGCCGACCTGGAGCTCCCCCTCGGGCACGGGGAATCGATGATGCAGCCCAAGGTCGAGGCGCGCATCCTGCAGGAGCTGGCGATCCAGCCCCAGGAGGCGATCTACGAGGTGGGCACCGGATCGGGATACCTCACCGCGCTGCTCGCGCGAAAGGCGCGCCACGTGACGAGCGCCGAGATCCATGGCGATCTCAGCCGGCGCGCGGCCGAGAGCCTGCGCGCCGCCGGGACGAGGAACGTGACGCTGCTGGAGGGAGACAGCGCGCGCTCGCCCCTCGGAGAATCGGCTTTCGACGTGATCGTGGTCACCGGCTCCATGCCCGTGCTGCCCCAGGCGTTCCTCGACCGGCTGACGACCGGGGGACGGCTGTTCGCGGTGGTGGGAGACCTGCCCGTGATGAAGGCGATCCTGGTGCGCCAGCCCGTGGCCGGATCGTTCCAGCACGCGGAGCTCTTCGAGACGCTTGTGAAGCCGCTCGTGAACGCGCCCCAGCCGCCGCGCTTCCGCTTCTAAGGACGCCATGAAAATCTCCGCCTTCGCACTCGCACTCGCACTCGCACTCGCCTGCGGCCCCGCCGCCGCGGCCGACCTGGTGACCCTCTATCGCGACGCGCTGGTGAGCGATCCGGTATACCAGTCGGCCCGGGCCCAGTACCAGGCGAACATCGAGGCATTGCCCCAGGCGCGCGCGGGCTACTTGCCGCAGCTCTCGGCGAGCGCGTCGATATTCCGCGACCATGCACAGCGCGACGGCGTGCCCGACGCCGACTTCACCTCCAAGAGCGTGGCCGTCACGCTCGCGCAACCCGTGTTCCGGCCCCAGAACTGGATCGCCATCACCCAGGCGCAGCAACAGGTGCTGCAGGCCCAGGCGCTGCTCGCCTCCGCGCAGCAGGACGTCGGCCTGCGGGTCGCCCAGGCCTATTTCGACGTGCTGCTCGCCCAGGACAACGTGGCCCTCTCGGAAGCGCAGAAGAGCGCCATCTCCGAGCAGCTCGCCCAGGCCAAGCGCAACTTCGAGGTGGGCACCGCGACCATCGTCGACACCTTGAACGCGCAGGCGAGCTTCGACCAGTCGGCCGCCAAGGAGATCTCCGACAAGAACGACCTCGAGGTGAAGCGTCGCGCGCTGCAGGTGCTGCTGGGCAGGATTCCCGACGGCCTCGCGCCGCTGCGCGATCCGCTCGATCTCGCCCTGCCCACGCCCAACGACATCGAGGCGTGGGTGAAGTCGGCCTCCGACGCGAGCTTCCAGGTGGCAGTGGCGCGCGCGGCGCTGGACATCGCGCGCCAGGAAGTCGACCGCCAGCGCGCGGGGCACCTTCCCACCGTCGACCTCTCGGGCAGCATCGCCCACGTGGACGACCCCTCCTCGGCGATCCCGCCGGTCTCGCCGAAGTCCAACGTGGGAAGCGTGGGCCTCACGCTCTCGGTGCCGATCTTCTCCGGCGGGCTCATCCAGTCGCGCGTGCGCCAGGCGGTGGCGCTGCGCGACCGCGCCGAGCAGGACCTCGAGAGCGCGCAGCGCACGGTGGCGCAGTCCGTGCGTGCGAGCTTCCTCAACGTGACCAACGGCATCGCCCAGGTGCGCGCCCTCGAGCAGGCGCTCGTGTCCACCCAGAGCCAGCTCGATTCCACGATCCTCGGGCGCGACGTGGGCGTGCGCACGAGCGTCGACGTGCTCAATGCCCAGCAGCAGGTGTTCCAGACTCGCCGGGACCTGCAGCAGGCGCGCTACAACTACCTGCTGAACCTCCTGCGATTGAAATCGGCCACGGGCGTGCTCGCCGAAGCCGACATCGAGCAGGTGAACCGCGCCCTCGCCCGCTAGCGGGAGTCCCCGCCGCCTCGCGCCGCGAGGGTGGCATCCAGCCAATCCATGAGCCGGGCGACGGCGCCCCGGTGGGCCTCCACGAAGGCGCGGGAACGCTCGCCCATGGCCCGTGCGCGACCGGGGTCGGCGGCGAGCGCGCGCGCCGCGCCGAGCGCTTCGCGCGCGCCGCCCACGCGCAGCGCCGCGCCCGCGGCGATGGCGCTCTCCGAGGCCTCCTCGAAGTTGTAGGTGTGGGGACCGACGATCACGGGACGGCCCAGGGCGCACGCCTCGATCAGGTTCTGCCCGCCGAACGCGAGGAGGCTTCCGCCCATGATCACCACGTCGGCGGCCTCGTAATAGGCGAGCATCTCGCCCATGGAATCGCCCACGAGCACCCGCACCGACGGATCCACCGGGCGGCCTTGCGTGCGCCGCGCGGTGGAAAAACCGCGGGAGAGCGCGAGGGCGGCGACCTCGTCGAAGCGCTGCGGATGCCGCGGCACGATGACGAGGAGCACCTCCGGCGGCGGCGGATCGGCGGCGAACGCTTCGAGGAGCAGGGCCGCCTCGCCTGCGCGCGTGCTGCCGGCGACCCAGATGGAGCGCTGCGCGCCGAAGAGCGCGCGCAACTCGCGCCCGAGGCGGCGCGCTTCCTCGGGCACCGCGAGATCGAATTTCACGTTGCCGGTCACCGCCACGGAATGCGCGCCGATCGCGGCGAAGCGCTCGGCGTCAGTCGGAGTCTGGGCCGCGATGCCCGCGAGGTTGGCGAGCGCCCAGCCCGTGAGCCCCGCAACGCGCGCGTAGCGGCGCGCCGAGCGCCGGGAGAGCCGGGCATTGGCGAGCACCACGGGAATGGCGGCCTCATGGCATTCCTCGAGCAGGCGCGGCCAGATCTCGGTCTCGAGGATGACGCCGAACGCGGGCCGGAAGGCCCGCACGAACCGGCGCACGGCGAACCCCATGTCGTAGGGCAGCCAGGCGCGCTCGACGCGATCGCCCAGGAGCGCTTCCCCGGTGGCGCGTCCCGTGGGCGTCATGTGGGTGAGCAGGATGCGGTGGCCCGGATAGCGCGCGACGAGCGCCTCGATCACGGGGACCGCGGCCCGCGTCTCGCCCACGGACACGGCGTGGACCCAGATGCGCGGCGCGGGCTCGATCGCGCCGTAGCGGCCGAAGCGCTCGCCCACGCGCTTCAGGTAGCCGCGCTGCCGGCGCGCGCGCCACACGAGCCGCACCAGCACGAGTGGCGTGATCGCGAGCCATGCGAGCGCGTACGCGGCGCGCATCATGGCGCGGAGGCGCGCAACCCGATGGCTTCGGCCACCGCCTCGACGCTCGGGGGCCGGCCCGGGCCGCCCACGTTGACCGCGTCGCTTCCTCCGTGCAGGCCCGTGAGCGCCGGGTCCGTCGCGCAGTAGATTCCCACGGTCGGCCGTCCCAGGGCCACGGCGAGATGGGTGAGGCCCGTGTCCACGCCCACGACGCCGGCTGCCCCGGATAGGAGGTTGGCCGCGTCGGCGAGCGTGGTCGCCGGCGCCGGCATGGCTCCCGGTACCGCGGCGGCGATTCGCGCCCCGGCCGCGCGCTCGGTGTCGCTCCCGCCGGGCAGCACCACGGCGTAGCCGTCCGCGACCACGATGCGGGCGAGCGCGATCCATCGCTCCTCCGGCCATCGCTTGGCGCCATGGCTCGCCGCATGCAGCAGCACCACGTAACGGCCTTCCGGGGCCCACGGCGGCGTCGCGGTCGGCGGGACGACTCCGTAGCGTACCGTCGGCTCCAGCCCATAGCCGAAGACGCCCGCGACGAGCCGCCGGTTGCGCTCGACCGCGTGCAGCCGGCGCGGCACTGCGATGCGCACGTCGTAGAAGCGTGCGGCGAGGCGCTCGCGCGCGCTCTTCGCATCGAATCCGAACGCGGGCGCTCGCGCGAATCCCGCGACGATGCCGCTCTTGATGAGCCCCTGGGTGTCGATCACGTAGTCCCAGGGCCGGGAACGCAGCGTGGAGCGCAGCGCCCGCAGCCGCCGCCATTGCGCGGGCCCGAAAGGATGCTCGCGCAGCTGCCGCAGGTTCACCGGGAAGACCTCGGCCACGGCGGGATGCAGCTTCACGAGGTCGGTGTACGCCTCCTCGACCGCCCAACCCACGTGGGCGTCGGGACTGTGTCGCAGCAAATCGGTGACCGCGGGCAAGTGGTGGACCACGTCGCCGAGGGAGGAAAGCTTCACGAACAGGATGCGCGGCGCGGGCATGGCGCATTCTAATCCGCCGCCTCAAGGGTAGAATGGCGGCCTTCGCAGCCGTCCCACCGAACCGCCGTGGCGAGACCCGCCGACGAAAAGCTCCCCATCACCGTCGCCATCATTGCGTTGAATGCCGCCTCGCAGATCGGTCCCTGCCTCGCGAGCGCGGCGTTCGCCGACGAGGTCCTCGTGGTGGATTCCGGCAGCGCCGACGGCACGGTCGAGCTCGCCCGGCGCCACGGCGCCCGCGTCGAGACCCGCGAGTGGCTGGGATTCGGCCGGCAGAAGCAGCTCGCGGTCTCCATCGCGCGCCACGACTGGGTGCTGTGCCTGGACGTGGACGAGCGCGTGAGCGAGCGCCTCGAGCGCTCGATCCGCGCGGCAGTTGCGGGCGGGCGCTATCACGCCTGGCGCATGGCCCGTCGCAACCGCTTCCTCGGCCGGTGGCTCGGGCACGGCGAGGGCTATCCCGACTGGACCGTGCGGCTCTTCCATCGCGCCCATGCGAGCTGGTCGAACGACGAGGTGCACGAGGCCGTGCTCACCACCGCCCAGGTGGGGCGCCTGGACGGCGACCTGCTGCACGACTCCGCCGAGGACGTCGCGGCGTACCTCGTGAAGCAGAACCGCTACACGTCGCTGCACGCGCGGGCGCTCTACGACCAGGGCGTGCGCGCGGGATACTGGCGGCTGATCCTGAGCCCGCTCGCGCGCTTCGTGAAGTTCTACTTCCTGCGCCTGGGTTTCCTCGACGGTGGCCCCGGATTCGCGCACATCGTGATCGGCTGCAACAATACGTTCCAGAAGTACCTGAAGCTGATCGAGCTGGAAAAGACGGGCCCGGGGCCCGAGGCGCGAGGCACGCAATGATCCTGGTGACCGGAGGGGCGGGATTCATCGGCTCCAACTTCGTTCTCGACTGGATCGCCGCCACCGGCGAGCCGGTGGTGAACCTGGACAAGCTCACCTACGCGGGCAACCTCGCGAACCTCGCCGCGCTCGCCGCCGACGATCGCCACCGGTTCGTGCGCGGCGACCTCTGCGACGCCGCGCTCCTCGAGCGGCTCTTCGCGGAGCACCGGCCGCGGGCCGTGGTGCACTTCGCCGCCGAAAGCCACGTCGACCGCTCTATCCACGGCCCCGCGGCCTTCGTGCAGACCAACGTCGTGGGGACCTTCACGCTGCTGGAAGCCGCGCGCACGTGGTGGCAGGGTCTCGAAGGCGCGGCGCGGGAGGATTTCCGCTTCCTGCACGTGTCCACCGACGAGGTCTACGGAACCCTCGGGGAATCCGACCCGCCCTTCACCGAGGCGACGGCGTACGCGCCCAACAGCCCCTATTCCGCGTCGAAGGCGGGCTCGGACCACCTCGTGCGCGCCTATCACCACACCTACGGGCTGCCCGCGGTCACCACCAACTGCTCGAACAACTACGGGCCGTACCAGTTTCCCGAGAAGCTCATTCCGCTCACCATCGCCAACGCGCTAGAGGGCAAGGCGCTGCCCGTCTACGGCGACGGCCGCCAGGTGCGCGACTGGCTCTACGTGGCGGACCACTGCGAGGCGATCCGCCTCGTGCTCGAGCGCGGGCGTCCCGGCGAGACGTACAACGTGGGCGGCGACTCGGAGCGGCGCAACCTCGAGGTGGTGCACGGGATCTGCGACGCGCTGCAATCGGTGCGCCCGCGCGCGGGCGGCTATCGCGGGCTCGTCGCCTTCGTCGCCGACCGGCCCGGCCACGACCGCCGCTACGCCATCGACGCGCGCAAGATCCGCGGCGAGCTCGGATGGAACCCGCGCGAGAGCTTCGATAGCGGGCTCGCGAAGACCGTGCGCTGGTATCTCGACCACGGCGAGTGGGTGGCGCGAGTGCGCAGCGGCGAGTACCGCCAGTGGGTCGAGACCAACTACGCGTCGCGGAGCGCGGCATGAAGCGCCGCGGCATCATCCTCGCGGGCGGCTCGGGCACGCGGCTGTACCCGGCCACGCGCGTGGTCTCCAAGCAGCTGCTACCGGTGTACGACAAGCCGATGGTGTACTACCCGCTGTCCACTCTCATGCTGGCCGGCATCCGCGAGATCCTCGTGATCTCCACGCCCCACGACACGCCGCGCTTCCGCGAGCTGCTGGGCGACGGGCGCGAGTGGGGCATCGAGATCTCCTACGCGGTGCAGCCCACGCCGGGGGGCCTCGCCCAGGCTTTCATCGTGGGACGCGAGTTCGTGGGCGCCGATCCCAGCTGCCTCATCCTGGGGGACAACATCTTCCACGGCCACGACTTGGCTGAGAGCCTGCGGCGCGCCTCCACGGGCACGGCGGGCGCCACGGTCTTCGCCTACCCGGTGAAGGATCCGGAGCGCTACGGCGTCGTGGAGTTCGATGGGCGGGGACGCGCGGCGAGCATCGAGGAGAAGCCCGCGGCGCCGAAGTCGCGCTACGCGGTGACGGGCCTGTACTTCTACGACGAGCGCGTGGTGGAGATTGCCGCGGCGCTGAAGCCCTCGCCCCGCGGCGAGCTCGAGATCACCGACGTGAACCGCCGCTACCTCGAGCTGGGAGAGCTCGCGGTCGAGGTGATGGGCCGCGGCACCGCGTGGCTCGACACGGGAACCCACGAAAGCCTGCTCGAGGCGGCGCATTTCATCGAGACCATCGAGCGCCGCCAGGGCCTCAAGATCGCCTGCCCCGAGGAAATCGCCTACCGCATGGGCTACATCGACGCGAAGAGCCTCGAGCGCCTCGCCGAGCCGATGCGCAAGAACTCCTACGGCCAATACCTGCTCGCGGTGCTGAGCGACAAGGTGTACTAGTGAAGGCCGTCCCCACCGCGATTCCGGACGTCCTGGTGATCGAGCCCGCGGTGTTCGGGGACGCGCGTGGATTCTTCTTCGAGAGCTGGAACCGCAAGGCCTTCTCGCGGCTCGTGGGCGGCGACGTGGACTTCGTGCAGGACAACCACTCGGCCTCCGCGCGCGGCGTGCTGCGGGGCCTGCATTATCAGTTGCAGCAGCCCCAGGGAAAGCTCGTGCGGGTGGTGGCGGGCGAGGTGTTCGACGTGGCCGTGGACCTGCGCCGCTCCTCGCCCACGTTCGGGCGCTGGGTGGGCGAGCGGCTTTCCTCGTCGAACCGCCGCATGATGTGGGTGCCCGCCGGATTTGCCCACGGCTTCCTCGTGCTCTCCGAGAGCGCGGAATTCCTCTACAAGGTCACCGACTACTACGCGCCGGAGCACGAGCGCACGCTGCTCTGGAACGATCCTGCGCTCGCCATTGGCTGGCCCCCCGGAGTCGAGCCGATCCTGAAACCGAAGGACGCGGCCGGCATCCCGCTCGTCCGGGCGGAAACCTTCCCGTGATCCGCGTGCTGGTGACGGGCGCGCGCGGCCAGGTGGGCGCCGACGTCGCCCGCGAGCTCGACGGCCGCGCCGAGCTCGTGCTCCACGACCGCGCCTCGCTCGACCTCTCCCACCCCGGCGACATCGTGCAGCGCGTGCGCGAGGCCCGGCCGCAGCTGATCGTCAACGCCGCGGCGTACACGGCGGTCGATCGCGCCGAATCCCAACCCGACGAGGCGCGCGCGGTGAATGCCGTGGCCCCGGGCATCCTCGGCGAGGAAGCGCGCCGGTGCGGTGCGCTCCTGGTGCACTACTCGACCGACTACGTCTTCGACGGGAAGAAGGCCTCGCCCTACGTGGAGGAAGACCCACCTGCTCCGCTGGGGGTCTACGGCGCGACGAAGCTCGAAGGCGAGCTCGCGGTCCAGGCGAGCGGCTGCGCGCACCTGATCCTGCGCACGAGCTGGGTGTATGCGCCGCGCGGCAAGAACTTCCTGCTCACGATGTTGCGCCTGGGTGCCGAGCGCGAGGAGATCCGCGTGGTGGACGACCAGCGCGGGGCGCCCACTTCCAGCCGCGAGATCGCGCGCGCCACGGCGGCATTGCTGCATCGCGGAGCGGCCGGCGCGGCCATCACCGCGGAGGAGGTCGCGGCGGCGGCGGAACGCCGCGGCCTCTTCCACGCCACCGCATCGGGCGACACGACCTGGTTCGGCTTCGCCCAGGCGATCTTCGAAGGATCCGCCCGGCGCCACGACGGCCCGGTGCGCGTGCCGCGGCTGGTGCCCATCGCCACCCGCGACTATCCCCTGCCCGCGCCGCGGCCGGCCAATTCCATGCTCTCGTGCGAGAAGCTCGCGCGAACCTTCGGCGTGCGGCTCGCCCCCTGGCGCGACGGGCTCGACGAAGCGCTCGCGGCCCTGCCCTAGGCGGCGGGCGCCTCGCTCGCCAGCGCAAAGCACACCGCGCCGTCGCGGTTGGAGCGCAGCTCCAGCCGGTAGCCCGCCTGGCGCGCGAGGCGCGCGGTGTGGAAGAGCCCGATGCCGAGGCCCGCACCGCGCTCGACCGGCTCGCGGAACAGGTGCTTCGCGACCGCTTCGGGGACCGCGCTGCCGGTGTCGCACACCGTGAGCTCGACTCGCCCGGCCTCGTACGCGAGCTCGATCGACAGCGCGATCCCGGGCTCCCGGGCAGCCTTCGCGCGCGCGTTTTCGATCGCGTTCTCGACGAAGCTGTCGAAGAGCGTGGAGGGCAGCTGCGCCCGGCTGCCGCCGAGGGACGCCTTCAGCGCGACGTCCGATCCGGCGAAGCGCCGCTCGAGCTCCTCCCACCAGCGCTGCGCAGCCACGAGCAGCTCGCGCGTGGCGACCTCCGGCGCGCGCAGCTTTTCGATGGTCGCATTCAGCCGCTTGGTGAGCTGCGGGAGCTGGCGCTGGAGCAGCCCCGCGTAGGCGTCGGAGGAGTCCCGCGGGGCCATGGACGTGAGCGCGTAGAGGGACTGCAGGAGGTTCTTCACGTCGTGGGTGAGGCGCGCCCCGGTCTCGTGCACGGCCTGCAGGTAGGCGTTCTGCCGCAAGGCGGCCTCGCGGCGCTTGCCTTCGTAGAATTCCCCCACCACTTGCGCGAGCAGCCGCATGTGCAGGAAGAGCGCGGGCGAAAGCTCGATCTCGGTGTGGAAGACGATCTCGAGGTCGTGGTACTCGAAGCGGGTGGCGTGGCGCCCCTGCAGGCCGAAGCGTCCTTCGGCGTCCGGCGAGCGCCACTCGCCTCCGCGCATCCACGGAAACGCGGCGATCTCCGTGAG
>JAAOZZ010000028.1 GCA_012274175.1 Betaproteobacteria bacterium | reverse complement strand
CGGTGGCGGAGCGCTGGAAGGCGGTCACCGGCCGGCCGCTGCTCGAGGCGTATGGCCTCACCGAGACCTCGCCCGGGGCGTGCATCAATCCCCTGGTGGAGGATTTCGAGTACAACGGCACCGCGGGACTTCCGATCCCTTCCACGATCGTCACCATCCGCGACGACGAGGCGCGCATCCTTGCTCTCGGCGAGACCGGGGAGATCTGCATCTCGGGTCCGCAGGTCATGAAGGGCTACTGGAACCGCCCGGACGAAACGGCGAAGGTCATGACCGAGGACGGGGCCTTCCGCACCGGCGACATCGGCTTCATGACGCCCGAGGGCTACGTGAAGATCGTCGACCGCAAGAAGGACATGATCCTGGTGTCCGGCTTCAACGTCTACCCGAACGAGGTCGAGGACGTGGTGGCCATGATGCCCGGCGTGCGCGAGGTGTGCGCGGTGGCCTCCCCCAACGAGCACTCAGGGGAGGTCGTGCGGGTGGTCATCGTGCGCAAGGATCCTTCCCTCACCCGCGAGCAGGTGATCGAGCATTGCCGGAAGAACCTCACCGGCTACAAGGTGCCGAAGATCGTGGAGTTCTGGAAGGAATTGCCGAAGACCAATGTCGGCAAGGTGCTGCGCCGGGAAGTGAAGAACGCCCCGCTCGCGGCCTAGCCCGCCCGGCGAGGCGCTGGCTTCAGGCCGCCCGCTCGTACACCGGACCGTATTCCCGAAGCGCGTCCCGGATGCGCTCCACGCCCCAGTCCAGCTGCTCGCGGTCGACCACCAGGGGCGGGGCGAATCGCGCCACCGTCCCGTGGGTATCCTTGCTCAGCACGCCATGCTTGAGCAGTGTTTCGACGAACTGCCGCGCGCCCACCCGCGCCGGATCCAGCTCCACGCCGATCAGCAGCCCCTTGCCGCGCACGGCGGTGACCACCGGGCTCGCGATCGTGCGCAGCCGCCCGAGCAGGTACGCGCCCATCGTCGCGGCGCGCTCGGAGAGCCGCTCGTCCACCAGCACGTCGAGCGCGGCGAGCCCCACCGCGGCGCCCAGCGCATTGCCGCCGAACGTGCTGCCATGGTCGCCGGGCCTGAAGACGCCCATGACTTCCTCCCGTGCGCAGAAGGCCGACACCGGAAGCAGCCCGCCGCCCAGCGCCTTGCCCAGGATGATGCCGTCGGGCTTCACGCCTTCGTGATGGCAGGCGAGGAGCTTGCCCGTGCGCCCGAGGCCCGTCTGCACCTCGTCCACGATCAGCAGGACGTTGCGCTCGCGGCAGATGCGCGCGCATTGGGTGAGATAGCCCTCGGGCGGGACGATGATTCCCGCCTCGCCCTGGATGGGTTCCACGAGGAACGCCGCGGTCTCGGGCGTGATCGCGGCCTCGAGGGCCGCCGCGTCGCCGAAAGGCACGCGGACGAAGCCGTCGGAGTACGGGCCGAATTGGTCCCGGTATTGGGCCTCCGAGGAGAATCCGACGATGGTCGAGGTGCGGCCGTGGAAATTGCCCTCGCAGCAGATGATCCGGGCACGCCCCTCGGGGACCTTCTTGACCACGTAGGCCCATTTGCGGGCGCACTTGATCGCGGTCTCCACGCCCTCGGCGCCGGTGCTCATGGGCAACGCGCGGTCCATGCCCGTGATCTCGCACAGCCGCGCGAGGAAAGGCGGCAGCCGGTCGCTGTAGAACGCGCGCGACGTGACCGCGAGGCGGGCCGCCTGCTCGTTCAACGCGGCCAGCAGCCGCGGATGCCCGTAGCCGAAGCTCACCGCGGAATAGGCCGACAGCATATCGAGGTAGCGTCGACCCTGGTCGTCCCAGAGCCACACGCCTTCGCCGCGCGCGAGGACCACGGGCAGCGGGGCATAGTTCGTCGCGCCGTAGCGCTTCTCGAGAGCGATCATGTCGCCCATGGCAGATCCTTTCTTGCTTGTGGCAATCAAGGCGGGGCCGCGCGATGGCGCGTCCTCCACGGGGCAATTATACCGTGGGGAGGAAGCCCTCCGGGCCGCCCGCTACGCCTTGAGCGCGCCCGCGAGCGCGGCTGACAGGCGCGCCGCGAGGGCGTAGATGGTGAGCTGCGGATTGGCGCCGAGGCTCGTGGGGAAAATCGAGGCGTCGTGGACCGATACGTTTTCCAGCTGGTGGTGGCGGCCCGCCTCGTCGACCACGCCGCGGCGCGGATCGGGCCCCATGGCGCATCCGCCCATCACGTGCGCGCTCACCACCCGCGCGGCGAGGGTTTCCATCGGCAGGGCCTCGATCGCCGCGCGCGCCTCGCCCCATGAGCGCGCCGGGGACGCCGCTTCGTGCAGGGGCATCACGTCCCGGGCGCCGGCGGCGAACTGGATCCGCGCCATCTCGAGGTATGCGCGGCGCGCGCCCTCCCAGAGGTAATCCGGGATCGGATAGTCGAGCACCGGCGTGCCGTCGGAGCGCACGGCGACGCTGCCGCCCGGGGAATCGGGATGGAAGCCGTCGCGAAGCAGCGCGATCACGACGTGCAGGTGCGCGAGGCTCGCCATGCGGCTGCCGTGCTCCGCTCCGAATCCCGGCAGCGTGATTCCCGCGAGCACCGGATGGACCGGGGCGGCCTCGAGCTTGAAGCCCGCGGGCCCGTCGAGCGCGGTCTCGAGGAAATGGTCCGAATAGACCGATTGCGGCGCTCCCTGGAAGCCCTCCACCGCTTCCGGCATCACCGCGGCGGACACGACGGACGGGTGCAGGAACGTCCGGCGTCCCAGCAGCAGGCCGGGATCGGGGGCGCGGCTGCGCAGGAGGATCGCCGGCGTGCCGATGGCTCCGGCAGCGAGGACGAAGTGGCGTGCGTGCAGGCGAACCCGGTGAGCGGAGGGCTCGGCGCCGTTGCCCGCCGATCCGCGAGCCTCGCATGCGACCACGCGTTCGCGCTCGATGACCAGGCGCTCCACGCGGGCGCGATGCACGAGGGTCGCTCCGCGGTCCAGGGCTGCCGGGATCGTGGTGACGAGCATCGACTGCTTGGCGTTGGTGGGGCAGCCCATGCCGCAGTAGCCCAGGTTCCAGCAGCCCTTCACGTTGCGCGCGATGGTCCCGGTGGGGATTCCCAGCGCCGCGCAGCCGCGCCGGAGCGCATCGTTGTTGCCGTTGGGCGCGACCGGCCAGGGAGCGATCGCGAGCCGGCGTTCCATGGCCTCGAACCACGGAGCCAGCGTCGCCTCGTCCATCGAGCGCAGGCCATGGTGGCTGCGCCAATGGGCGAGGGTGCGCGGGGGAGCCCGGAAGCTCGAGGTCCAGTTGACCGTCGTCGAGCCGCCGACGCAGCGCCCCTGCAGGATCGCGATCCCATGGTCGCGCGTCCTGCGCGCCGCCGATTCCTGGTAGAGGCGTCCGTACGCTTCGCCCTCCCGCATGTGGAAGTCCGAGGATCCCGCGAAGGGGCCTTCTTCCACCACGATCACGGCGAGGCCCGCCTGCGCCAGGGCCTCGGCGGTGACGCCGCCGCCCGCGCCGCTGCCGACCACGACCACGTCGGAGTCGAGGACGAGATCGCGCTCGAGGGCCGCGGCATCGATGGCCTTCCAGCCCCGGGCGAGGCCCGAGAGGATTGGATCGGCGATCATGGGGAGGCGCGGGCGCCGAGCGCGAGCGGGCCCGGATAGCCGATCGCCGGCCACGACGAAGGGTTGTCGTACCACGCGGCCTGCAGCAACTGCGTGAGCGCCTGGTATCCGGCGCGGGCGAGGTCGAAGCGGCTCGTGCGCCAGCGGGTGAGAAACGCGGCGATATCCCGCGGCGCGGCCTCTTCCAGCGGCACGTGCACCCCGGCCAGCAGCACGCGCGCGGGTCCGAAGGCGAGGAGCGATAGCAGCTGTCCGACCTCGTCCCGGGCGGCGCTCGGGAGCAGTGCCAGCGCGGCATCGAATCCGGCCACCACTTCGCGCAGCGCCTGTCCCCGGCCAGGTTCGCCGGAAGGCAGCGATCCCTCGAGCACCACGGGGGCGAGCGCGCCCACGATCGCGGCCCGCGAGGGATCGAGCACGCGCAGGGGCGGCATCGGCGCGGGCCGCTCGAGCAGGCGGGCCGCGGCGAGCAGCGCGGCGCCCGCGAGTCCCACCTGGAGGAATTGGCGGCGCGTGGGCAACGTCAGCGCAGCAGCAGCTTCATGATCGCGTGGAAGCGCGCACCATAGGGCGGGCGCAGCAGCTTCAACGCGTTCAGCCGCGGCTGGAAGAACACGGCCTTGCGCTTCGAGAAGGTCTCGAATCCCGCTCGCCCGTGGTATTCGCCCATGCCGCTCGGGCCCACGCCGCCGAACGGCAGCTCCTCCTGGGCGATGTGCACGATCGTCTCGTTCACGGTGACGCCGCCGGAGACGGTGCGCTCGAGCACCCGGTCGATGGCGCCGCGGTCATGTTCGAAGACGTAGAGCGCGAGCGGCCGCGGCCGCCCGTTCACGAACGCGATCGCCTCGTCGAGCGTGCGGTAAGGGATCACCGGGAGTATCGGGCCGAAGATCTCCTCGCCCATGAGGCGCGACCCAGGATCGGGATTCACCACGAGCACGGGAGCCATCTTGGGCGAGGCGGAAAGATCCTCGGTGGCAGGGCCTAGCACCTCGACGCGCTCGCCGCGGGAGCGCGCTTCGTCGAGGTGGGCCGCGAGGCGCTCCCGGTGGCGCCGGTCGATGATCGCGGTGTAGTCGGGATTGTCGAGGAGGCGCGGGTACATCGAGGCCACCGCCGTGCGGGCGGCCGCAATGAAGGCCTCGATGCGTTCCTCGGGCACCAGCGCGTAGTCGGGCGCGATGCAGGTCTGGCCCGCGTTGAGGCACTTGCCGAAGAGCACCCGCGCGGCCGCGTCCTCGATGGCGATCCCGCGGCCCACGATCGCGGGCGACTTGCCGCCCAGCTCGAGCGTCACGGGAGTGAGGTTCGCCGCGGCCGCGGCCATCACCTGGCGTCCCACCGCCGTCGACCCGGTGAAAAGCAGGTGGTCGAACGGCAGGGCGACGAAAGCCCGTGCGAGGCCGGGGCCGCCATTCACGACCGAGAGCACCTCCGGATCGAACTTCGCCGCGACCAGCCTGGCGAGGAGGGCGCCGGTGCGCGGAGCCGACTCGGACATCTTGACGAGCACGCGGTTGCCGGCCGCAAGCGCGCCGATGGCCGGGCCGAGGGCGAGGTAGAGCGGATAGTTCCAGGGCACCACGATTCCCACGACGCCCAGGGGCTGGTACATCACGCGCGAGCGCCCCGGCAGGAACCAGAAGCTGGTGGGGCGCCGCTGCGGCCTCATCCAGCGCGCGAGGCAACGGCGCGCGTGGCGGATGCCTTCGAGGGCTGGGAAGATCTCGAGGAGCCGGGTTTCCTCCCGCGAGCGGCCGCGGAAATCTCCGTCGATCGCCTCGCACAACCCGTCGGCGTTCTCCCGCAGCATCTCCTCGAGGGCGCGCAGCGCCGCGCGCCGCCCTTCGGCATCGCGCGCCGCACCGGCATCGCGCGCTCGGCGCTGGCGCTCGAATGCGGCGGAAAGTGCCGCCGGAGAGGTGTCGGATTCGGGAAGGTCCACGGCGATGGCAGGCCCGTTGCGCGCGAATCAAACGCCCGTTTGAATCGCTCGTTAGAATACCACCCGTGATTCCGCGACGCCGACATGGCCCAGGACCGTAGCCCTTCCACGGCGCAAGCGCTCAAGGGCCATCTCCAGCAGCTCAAGGCCCTGCGCGGGCCGGGATGCCGGCCGCCGCCTCGCCTGGCCGAGCTCAAGGCCTGGCAGTCGAAGCGCCTAGAGGCCACCTACGCGGACCTTGCCGCCCAGCCGCGCTACCGCGAGGCGACGGCGTTCTTCCTCGACGACCTCTACGGGCCCAAGGACTTCAGCGCCCGCGACCAGGAGATGCTGCGCATCGTGCCGGTGATGGCGCGCATCCTGCCCGAAAGTGCGGTGGAGACGGCCGCACTCGCGATCGAGCTCGAGGCGCTCTCCGAGGCGCTCGACCAGCGCCTCGCGCACGCGCTGGCCCCGGGTCCGATCGACGAGGCCGCGTACGGCGCCGCGTACCGCGCGAGCTCCACGCCGGAGGAGCGCGAGCACCAGATCGACCTCATCGAGGCGGTGGGCCTCAGGCTCGATGCGCTCGTGCGCAAGGCCTTCGTCGCGAGCACGCTCAAGCTCATGCGCAAGCCCGCGCACCTCGCGGGCTTGGGGGACCTGCAGGATTTCCTCGAGCGCGGCTTCGGCGCGTTCCGCCGGATGGACGGCTCCGAGGCTTTCCTGGCGGTGTTGCGGGAGCGCGAGACGCGGATCCTCAGCCGGCTCTTTTCCGGGGCCGCCCGGCCTTTTTCACCGTAGCCCTGGCCCGGGGAGACGATCTCGTCGACGGCGGGGAAGCCTTCGCCACCGTCGGCGCGAAGAGGCTGTCCAGCTCTTCCACCACGGAGCGCTCGATGGAGCCGCGCATCGCGCGCAGCAAGAAGCCCAGGGATACGGTGAGGCGCACGTCGCTCGCGCCGATCGCGAGGGAGCCGGTGAGCCCGGGCCGCTCGAAATGCAGCACGTCGCCCTCCCACGCGCCCCGCAGGCCGAACTTGCGGCCCAGGTCCTCGGCCATGCGCTCGGCGGCGGCGCGAGCGACGTGCGCCTCACCGTATCCCTGGGCTTCTTGCTGCGCGCGATGCGCGGCTCCATCGAGCGCTCCGTGGTGGAAGAGCTGGACAGCCTCTTCGCGCCGACGGT
>JAAOZZ010000027.1 GCA_012274175.1 Betaproteobacteria bacterium | reverse complement strand
CGGGGTCCCGGTGCATCCGCACCTGCTGAAGGCGGTGGAGGACTCGAAGACCCACGAGCTGCGCCCGTTCGCCGCGGCCGGCGCTCCTTCGGCCGCGATCGTGAAGCCGGAGAACCTCGCGATCGTGCGCGACGCCATGGCGGACGTGACCCGGCCCGGCGGAACCGCCGTGCAGGCGGCCGCGGGCGCTCCCTACTCGATCGCGGCCAAGACGGGCACCGCGCAGGTGGTCGGCATGAAGCAGGGGGAGCGCTACGACGAGAAGCGCATGAAGCGCGAGCACTGGGACCATGCGCTCTTCATCGCCTTCGCGCCCGCCGACGATCCCAAGCTCGCGATGGCGATCCTGGTGGAGAACGGGCAGCACGGCGGCTCGACGGCCGGCCCGATCGCGCGCCAGGGGTTCGACTACTATCTGCTGGGCAAGCGCCCGCAGGCGAAGCCCGCGCCGCCGCCGCCCGACCAAGCGATCGACGAGGAACATGATTAGCCGCGCCTTCGATTTCCTCTCCCGCCGCATCGACGGCCCGCTCATGGCCGCACTGGCGCTCACCCTCGCCCTGGGGCTCACCGTGGTGTATTCCGCCTCGGGCTCCTCGGTGGACCGCGTGGCCTCCCAGGGCCGCAACCTCGCCCTCGCGCTCTTCGCGCTCTGGCTCTTCGCCCATATCCACCCGCAGACGCTCATGCGGCTCGCGGTGCCGGCGTACGTGGCCGGCATGGGGCTGCTGATCGCGGTGGCCCTCTTCGGCGAGGTGCGCAACGGCGCGCGGCGCTGGCTCAACCTGGGCTTCACCACGCTGCAGCCCTCGGAGGTGATGAAGATCGCCGTGCCGCTGGCACTCGCGTGGTACTTCCATCGCCACGAGGAAGGACTCCGGCTGCGCGATTTCGCCGTCGCGGCGATCATCCTCGCGCTTCCCGTGGGCCTCGTCGTGCGCCAGCCGGACCTGGGCACGGCGCTGCTCATCTTCGCCTCCGGCTTCTTCGTGATATTCCTCGCCGGACTGTCGTGGCGGGTGCTGCTCTCGGTCCTCACCGCGGCGGTGGTGAGCATTCCGTTCGTGTGGCCGATGCTCCACGACTACCAGCGCCAGCGCATCCTCACGCTCCTCAATCCCCTGGACGATCCGCTGGGCTCGGGCTACCACATCATCCAGTCGACGATCGCCATCGGCTCCGGGGGCATCCTGGGCAAGGGCTGGCTCAACGGCACCCAGGCCCAGCTCGACTTCGTGCCGGAGCGCTCCACCGACTTCATCCTCGCCGTCTTCGGGGAGGAGTTCGGCCTCGCGGGCAACGTCATCCTGATCATCCTCTACGTGCTCATCATCACCCGCGGCATGATGATCGCCGCCAACGCCTCCACGGTCTTCTCCCGGCTCACCGCCGGGGCCATCACGCTCACGTTCTTCACCTACGCGTTCGTGAACATGGGAATGGTGAGCGGCATCCTGCCGGTGGTCGGGGTCCCGCTGCCGATGGTGAGCTACGGCGGCACGGCGCTGCTGTCGATCCTCGCGGGCTTCGGCATCCTCATGTCGATCTCCACCCACAAGCAGCTGGTGTCGAGCTGATGCGCGCCGCCGGGATCGCGGTGTTGCTCGCGCTGGCGCTCGCCGGCTGCGGTTCGGCCCCGAAGCGCCCGTCGGCCGCAGGCCCGAGGTCGCCCGCCTATTACTCCGACGACGGGCCGCCCGCGTCGGTGCCCGACGATATCGCCCGGATTCCCGATGCGGTGCCGCGGGACGAGGCCTTCCACCGTTACGCCAACCGCCCCTACACGGTGCTGGGGCAGACCTACGTTCCGGTGGCGGACCGGCAGCCGTGGAAGCAGCGCGGCATCGCCTCCTGGTACGGGCGCAAGTTCCAGGGCCAGCGCACCGCATCGGGCGAGCCCTACGACATGTTCAAGATGACCGCGGCCCACAAGACGCTGCCGATCCCCAGCTACGCCCGGGTGACGAACCTCAAGAACGGCAAATCCGTGGTGGTGCGCATCAACGACCGGGGCCCGTTCCTGTCCAACCGCATCATCGACCTTTCGTATGCCGCGGCCTCGCGCATCGGAATCGCGGCGGCGGGCAGCGGGATGGTGGACGTCGAGCGGGTGTTCGAGGACAGCGCGCCACAGGCGGTCTCCACGACGGCCTCCCCGCCCACCGCGGCGCAGGCAGTGCCGGCGAGTGCGGGCGGGCAGGCCGCGCTGGTCAGCGGGGAAAGCGGGGGCATCTGGCTGCAGCTGGGCGCCTTCTCCAGCGCCGAGGGCGCGGAGAGCTTCCGCGACAAGGTCGCGCGCGCGATGCCCTGGATCCTCGAGCCGATCGAGGTCGCCCAGCGGGACGGCCTGCACCGCGTGCGGCTCGGGCCGTACCGCAACCGGGCCGAGGCGGACGCCATCGCCGAGAAGGTGCGCCGTTCCCTCGGCCTCTCGCCGTCCGTCATCGTGCGCTGATGGTCCATTCCACGGGACGACGGCTCGCCGCGCTGCTCGCGGCCGCGGCGGCCGCGCTCGCCGCCCTGGCCGTCGCGCCCTGCGGCGCGCAACCCGTCTCCGCGCCGCCCATCGCCGCGCGCGCGTTCTTCCTCGTGGACACGTTGAGCGGGAGCACCCTCGCCGCCGGATCCGAGAACGACCGCTTCGATCCCGCCTCGCTCACCAAACTGATGACCGCCTATGTCGTGTTCGCCGCGCTGCGCGACCACCGCATCGAGGCGCAGCAGGAGGTCAAGGTGTCCCCGGCGGCTTACGGCGCGCAGGGCTCGCGCATGTTCCTCGACCCGGCCCATCCGGCCACGGTGGCCGAGTTGCTGCAGGGGCTCATCGTCGACTCGGGCAACGACGCCGCCATCGCCCTCGCCGAGGCCGTGGGCGGCACGCAGGAAGCGTTCGTCGCGGCGATGAACCGCGAGGCCCGGCGCATGGGCCTCGCGAACACGCACTTCGCGAACCCTACGGGCCAGCCCGCGCCCGGCCACCACACCACGGCCCGCGACCTGGCGCGGCTCGCCGCGGCGCTCATCCGCGATTTCCCCGACCGCTACCCGCTCTTCGCGCAGAAGGAATTCACCTACAACCGCATCGCGCAGAGCAACCGCAACCGCCTGCTGTGGACCGACCCCACGGTGGACGGGGTGAAGACCGGGTTCACCGAAGCGGCCGAGTACTGCATCGTCGCCGCGGCGCGCCGCGGCGAACGGCGGCTCGTGTCGGTGCTGCTCGGCGCGAAATCGGACACGCTGCGCACGACCGAATCCCAGCGGCTGCTCAACTTCGGCTTCCAGGCGTACGACACGCGCCGCCTGTACCGCAAGGGGCAGGCGGTGGCGAGCCCCGCGATCTACAAGGGCACGCGCTCGACCGTGCCCCTGGGCTTCGACCGCGACGTGTGGATCACCCTGCCGCGCGACCATTTCGACGGCCTGCGCACCACGCTGGAGACGCGCCAGCCCATAGTCGCCCCGCTTGCCGCGGGGGAGAAAGCGGGGATAATGAGGCTCATGCGCGACAACGCGCCGATCGCCGAATTTCCCGTCGTGGCGCTCGAGGAAGTGCCCGTCGGCGGCTTCCTTTCCCGCGGCTGGGACACCCTCCGGATGATGTTCCTTCCATCGCCATGAACGCACCCATCGCGCACTTCAACGGCCGGCTGCTGCCCCTGGACCGCATCTCGATATCCCCCCTGGACCGGGGATTCATCTTCGGCGACGGGGTCTACGAGGTGATCCCGGTCTACGAAGGGGTGGCGCTGCGCGCGCGCGAGCACTTCGAGAGGCTGCAGCGCTCGATGGACGAGATCCGGCTCGCCAATCCGCACACCGTGGACGAATGGCTGGCGATCACCCGCGAGCTCCTCGAGCACCATCCCGGCAACCAGTCGGTGTACATCCAGGTCACGCGGGGGGCGCCCAGCAAGCGCGACCACGTGATGCCCAAGGATCTCGCGCCCACGGTCTTCATGATGTGCCAGCCTCTCGCCTCGCCCTCGAAGGAAGCGGTGGAAAACGGGGTGGCCTGCATCACCGCACGGGATTTCCGCTGGGAGAAGTGCCACATCAAGTCCACGTCGCTGCTGGGCAATGTGATGGCGCGCCAGCTGTCGGCCGATGCCGGCGCCACGGAGACGATCCTGATCCGCGATGGCTTCGTGACCGAGGCCTCCGCGTCGAACGTATTCGTGGTGAAGGACGGGCGCGTGGCCGCCCCGCTCCAGGACAACCTGATCCTGCTGGGCATTACCTACGACCTCCTGGTGCGCCTGGCGGGCGAAGGAGCGGTCGAGCTCGAGATCCGCCCGGTGACCGAGGCCGAGCTGCGCTCGGCCGACGAGATCTGGCTCTCTTCGTCGACCAAGGAAGTGCTCGCGGTGACGAGCCTCGACGGCAAGCCCGTGGGCCCCGGCAAGCCGGGCCCCGTGTTCCGGCGCATGCACGCGCTCTACCAGGAACATAAAGCGAAATCGCGCCGCCAGAGCGCCGTGTCGGCTTGAACGCGCGGCCCGCGGCACCCATTTAGCCACCATGGACAAGACTCCCGTGCAGGGCCCGGACGATCCCCAGAACCCATCGCTGCTCACTTTCCCGTGCGTGTTCCCGATGAAGGTGATGGGAAGGCGCGAGGACGGGTTCGCGCAGACCGTCACCGAGATCGTGCTGCGCCACGCCTCGGATTTCCATCCCGAGACCATCGAGATGCGCTCCTCGAAGAACGCGCGCTACCTCTCGCTCACCGTGACCATCAACGCGCGATCGCGCGAGCAGCTCGACGCCCTGTATTCGGAGCTGTCGAGGCACCCGATGATCATGATGGTGTTGTGAAGGTCCGACGCCTGGGGCGCGTCGCGTACGAGCCCACCTGGCGCGCGATGCAGGCGTTCAACGCCGCGCGCACGGCCGCCACCGGCGACGAGCTCTGGCTCCTGGAGCATCCGGGCGTCTTCACCCTGGGCCTCGCGGCCCGGCGCGAGCACCTCCTCGATCCGGGCGGCATTCCCGTCGTCGCGACGGACCGCGGCGGCCAGGTCACGTACCACGGACCGGGCCAAGCCGTCGCCTACGCGCTGGTGGATGTGCGCCGGGCCGGATTCGGCGTGAAGGAGCTGGTGCGCAGGCTCGAGGACGGCGCCCTCGCGGTGCTGGAAGCATACGGCGTGCGCGGCGAGCGCAGGCCCGGGATGCCCGGCGTGTACGTGGACGGGGCGAAGATCGCCGCGGTGGGACTGCGGATCGCGCGCGGCTGCAGCTACCACGGGCTCGCGCTGAACGCCGACGTGGACCTCGCCCCCTTCGGGCGCATCGACCCCTGCGGATATCCGGGTCTCGCGTACACGCGGCTGGCGGACCTGGGCGTGCGTGATAGCATCGATGGGGTTCAGCAAAAGCTCGCCGATTGCCTCGTGCGCGCCCTTTCGTGATGCCCGATCCCGACCTCAAGCTCCGGCAGAAGCGTTCCCTCAAGACCTCCCGCATTCCCATCAAGGTCGTGCCGGGCGAGGCGCTGCGCAAGCCCGAATGGATCCGGGTGCGCGCCGGCGGGGGCGAGCGCTTCACCGAGATCAAGCGCATCCTGCGGGAGGCGAACCTGCACACCGTGTGCGAGGAAGCGTCGTGTCCCAACATCGGCGAGTGTTTCGGCCACGGCACGGCGACCTTCATGATCATGGGCAGCCTCTGCACGCGCCGCTGCCCCTTCTGCGACGTGGCCCACGGCCGGCCGCTGCCCCTCGACCCCGAAGAGCCGCGCCACCTCGGGGAGACGATCGCGCGGATGAAGCTCGCCTACGTGGTGATCACGAGCGTGGACCGCGACGACCTGCGCGACGGCGGGGCCCGGCATTTCGTCGACTGCATCCGCTCCGTGCGTGCGCTCTCGCCCGGCACCCGCATCGAGATCCTCACGCCGGATTTCCGCGGCCGCCTCGAGCGGGCGCTCGCCGTGCTGGACGAGGCCCCGCCCGACGTGATGAACCACAACCTGGAGACCGTGCCCCGGCTCTACCGCCAGGCGCGGCCCGGGTCCGATTATGCCCACTCGCTCGCGCTGCTGCGCGACTTCAAGGCCGCCCATCCGGAGATCCCGGCCAAGTCGGGCCTCATGGTGGGGCTGGGCGAGACCCCCGAGGAGATCCTCGACGTGATGCGCGACCTGCGCGCGCACCGCGTGGACATGCTCACCATAGGGCAATACCTGCAGCCCTCGAAGCACCACCTTCCCGTCGCGCGGTTCGCCCATCCCGACGAATTCCGCATGTACGAGCAGCAGGCGGCGGCGATGGGATTCGCGAACGCCGCGTGCGGGCCGATGGTGCGCTCGAGCTACCACGCCGACCGCCAGGCGGGCGGGGCGGGACACGGCTGATCCGGCGCGCGGCTAGTCGATCTTCCCGTACGCGGGAAGGGTCAGGAATTCCACGTAGGCGTCCGAAGTGGTGATCTCCTCGAAGAGCCGCGCGCCCTCGGCGTAGCGCCCGTTCGCGTACGCATCGGCGCCCACGATCGCGGGCGTCTTTTTCAGCTCTTCCACGAGGACTTCGTGGAAGAGCTCCCTCGTCACCTTGCGCCCGTCGGCGAGGACGCCCTTGGGCGAGCGGATCCATTGCCACACCTGCGAGCGGGAGATTTCCGCGGTGGCCGCGTCCTCCATCAGGTTGAAGATCGGCACGCAGCCGTTGCCCGCGAGCCACGAGCCGATGTACTGGATTCCCACCTGCACGTTGTTGCGCAGGCCCGCTTCGGTGATGGGCGCCTCGGGCCTGAACTCGAGCAGGTCGCGGGCGGCCACGTGCACGTCGGGCCTCTGCTTGCCGTACTGGTTGGGCCCGGGCATGTGCCGGTCGAACACCTCCTTGGCGATCGGCACGAGGCCCGGATGCGCCACCCACGTTCCGTCGCAGCCGTCGGTCGCCTCGCGCTCCTTGTCGGCCCGCACCTTGGCCATCGCCGCTTCGTTGGCCGCGGGGTCGTTCTTGATCGGGATCTGCGCGGCCATGCCGCCCATCGCCGGGGCGTTGCGGCGGTGGCACGTCTTGACCAGCAGGAGCGCGTAGGCGCGCATGAAGGGCGAGGTCATCGTCACCTGTGCGCGGTCGGCGAGGCAGAATTCGCGGTGGGAGCGCAGTTTCTTGATGCACGAGAAGATGTAGTCCCAGCGCCCGATGTTGAGTCCCGCCGAGTGGCTGCGCAGCTCCCACAGGATCTCGTCCATCTCGAAGGCCGCGGGCATGGTCTCGATCAGCACCGTGGCCCGCACCGAGCCCTCCGGGACCCCGAGCTCCTTCTGCGCCGCGGTGAAGACGTCGTTCCAGAGCCGCGCCTCGAGGTGCGACTCGATCTTCGGCAGGTAGTAATAGGGGCCGCTGCCGCGCGCCATGAGCTCCTTCGCGTTATGGAAGAAGTGCAGGGCGAAGTCGAAAAGGCTCGCCGGGACGGGCTCGCCGTCGAGCAGCGCGTGCTTCTCTTCCAGGTGCCAGCCCCGGGGTCTGGGAATGAGCACCGCGGTGCGCTCGTTCAGCTGGTAGTGCTTGCCAGACTGGTCGAACGTGATGTCGCGGCGCACCGCGTCCATGAGGTTCGCCTGTCCCGACACCATGTTGTCCCAGGTGGGACAGTTGGCGTCCTCGAAATCGGCCATGAAGGTCGACGCGCCGGAATTGAGCGCGTTGATGACCATCTTGCGATCGGTGGGACCGGTGATCTCGACCCGGCGATCGAGGAGGTCCCGCGGCTGCGCGGCGATGGTCCATTCCGATTCGCGGATCGCCTTCGTCGCGGGAAGGAAATCGGGCATGCGCCCGGCGTCGAATTCCTTCTGGCGCTCGGCGCGCCGGGCGAGCAGCTCGCGCCTGCGCGGTCCGAACGCGCGGCAGAGCGAGGCGACGAACGCGAGGGCTTCGGGCGTGAGCACGCGGGAGTATTCCGGCGGGGACGGAGCTGCGATCCGCAGTCCGTCGGGCAGTGCGATGCGAGTTTCCATGGGGTGTCTTTCCGGGGAGCTTGCAGTGTATTACCTTACTCGCATACCATTAATGGGTCCGAATGGCTAAGCGTCTTTTACTTTTCCTGACACATGGACCGATTCAAGGAGCTCACGACCTTCGTCGAAGTGGCGCAGCGCGGAAGCCTCTCCGCCGCCGCCCGCGAGGAAGGCATCACCCCCGCGATGGTCGGGCGGCGCATCGACCAGCTCGAGGAGCGCCTGGGGGTGAAACTCTTCAAGCGCTCCACGCGCAAGGTTACGCTCACCCCCGAGGGCGGCACGTTCTACGAGGATTGCCACCGGATCCTGGACGAGCTGCGCAGCGCCGAGGACGCGCTCGCCGTCGGCGCGAGGAGCGCTTCCGGCCGCCTCATCGTGACGGCGCCGACCGCGTTCGGCCGCAAGCACATCGCGCCCCACCTGCCGGGCTTCATCGCGGAGCACCCGAATCTCGCGATCACGCTGCACCTTTCGGAACGACTGGTGGACCTGAAGAACGAGCGCTTCGACCTCGCGATCCGCATCGCCGACCTGAAGAGCGCCGACCTCATCGCCGCCAAGCTCGCGCGCAACCACCGCGTGGTGTGCGCCGCGCCCGCCTATTTCAAGCGCGCGGGCAAGCCGAAGGCGCTGGCCGACCTCGCCCAGCACAACTGCCTCGTCACGAGCACCGAGGACGGGGCCGTGGACGCCTGGAGCTTCCAGGAAAAGGGCAGGCCCGTGGCGGTCAAGGTCGCCGGCAACCTCCAGTGCAACGACGGCGAAGTGCTCACGCGCTGGGCGATCGCGGGCGAGGGCATCGCGTGGCGCAGCGCATGGGAGGTGAGCGAGGAGGTGAAGCGGGGCCGGCTGGTGACCGCGCTCGACGAGTTCGCCTTCCCCGGCAACAACATCTACGCCGTCTACCCGGAGCGCCGCCTCCTTCCGGCCAAGGTGAAGTTCTTCATCGAGTTCTTGCGCAAGGCGTTCGGCGATCCCCCGTACTGGGAATAGGCGCTAGCGGAACTCCTTCACCACGTGGTGCTGGCGGCGGCTCACCGGGAGCTTTTCCCCGGTGGCCTTGATCACCACCGCCCACCCCGACTCGCTTTCCTCCGCGTTGCGCTCGAAGCCCGCGATGGCGTGGCGCGCGACCAGGCAGTTGCGGTGCACGCGGACGAACTCGGCAGCGAATTCCTCCTCGAGGTGGGTGAGGGATTCCTCCACCAGGTATTCCCGCTCGGCGGTGCGCACCGTCACGTACTTGAGCTCCGCCCTGAGGTAGAGCACTTCGGACAGCGGCACGAGGTGGATCTTGCCGCGCTCGTGCACGGACCGGTGGCGGCGGGGCAGGTTGGCGGCCGCCTCGAGTGCTTCGCGGGAGACGGGGGGCGCGGCCCCGGTCTTGCGCAACGCCGTGAGCAGCCGCTCGACGCGGATGGGCTTTAGCAGGTAGTCGATCGCGTTCACCTCGAACGCCTTGATCGCGTAGGCGTCGAACGCGGTGGTGAAGATGATGGCGGGCGGAGCGGCCATGCCCGCGATGTGCCGGGCGGTCTCGAGGCCGTCGATCTCCGGCATGCGGATGTCGAGGAGCACGATATCCACCTTCTCCCGGTTGATCACGTCCAGGGCCTCGCGGCCGTTGCGCGCCTCGTCGACGATGACCAGCGGAAAACTCTCGCGGCACTCGTCGAGCAGGTCCCGCAGGCGCGCGCGCGCCGGCGCCTCGTCGTCGGCGATCAGGATGCGGGGCACCTCAGAGCGGGCGAAGCTCACGCCGTCGCCGTGAGGTAGGGAAGCCGGATCGTCACGCGGTAGACGCCGTCGCGCACCTCCGAGTGCATGCTCGCCTCGGCGTCGAAATGCAGCTGCAGGCGCTCGCGGATGTTGGCGATCGCCATGCGATTGCCCGAGGCGTGGCGCCCTTCGGCCGGAAACGGGTTGGTGAGCTCCATGAAGATCTGCTTGCCGGTGGCGCGCACCTCGATCGTGATCTCCCCGCCGCCCGGGGAGGGCTCGATTCCATGATAGACGGCGTTTTCCACCAGGGGCTGGAGCATGAGGGGGGGCACCAGGGCATCGGACGGCATCGAATCGATCTTCCAGGTGACGCGCAGGCGCTCTCCCAGCCTGAGGGTCTCGATCGCCAGGTACTGGCGCGCGAGCTCCACTTCCGCGGCGATCGGGGCGAGGGTGCGGTTGTCGGCCATCAGCACGCGGAAGAGGTCGGCCATGTCCTCGAGCGCCCGTTCGGCCCGGCGAGGCTCCGAGCGGATGAGCGACAGGACCGCGTTGATGCTGTTGTAGAGGAAATGCGGCCGGATGCGCGCCTGCAGCGCCTGGATGCGCGCCTCGGCGATGGCGGGCGAAAGCGCCCGCGAGCGCAGGTCGAAGTAGGCGATGGTGATGCCGGTCGCGAAGAGCACGAGGACGGCCACCTGGGGGAACGACAGGGATCGCCGGTCCGAAAACACGTCGCCCACCGTTTGCGACAGGACCCACGCCGCCGCCAGCTCGAAGGCGGCCACCGCGGCGATGGAGCGCGCATAGCCCAGCGCGTGCAGCCAGCGGCGGCCCGCGCAAAGCGCCACGAGGCTCATGATGAGGATCGGCTCGCCGAACGCGGCGAGGACCTGGAATTCGAGCCAGATCGCCTGCGGCTGCGGCGCGCGAAGTACCGCCGCGGCGGCCAGCAGCAGGTTCACCACGACCAGCGAGCGCAGCATCACGCCGAGGTTGCAGAAGTTCGGCAACCGGATGCCCGTACCGGTCTGATTTATACTCGCCACGTTCCCCATTTGGCCATCGCCGCGCATTCCATGCAACAGGACGACGCGCCGCCCGGCAAGGCAGGCACCGGCAAGGCATGGTCCGGGCGCTTCGCGGAGCCCCTCGACGCCCTTACCCAGCGCTTCAACGCCTCGGTCGGATTCGACCGGAGGCTGGCGGAATTCGACATCCAGGGCTCGCTCGCCCACGCCCGGATGCTCGAGCGCTGCAAGCTCATCGCCGCCGCCGACCTCGCCGCCATCGAGCACGGCATGGGGCAGATCCTGGAGGAAGTGCGCTCCGGGAGCTTCCCGTGGTCGATCGAGCGCGAGGACGTCCATTTCAACATCGAGCACCGTCTCACGGAGCTCGTGGGGGAGGCGGGCAAGCGGCTGCATACCGCGCGCTCCCGCAACGACCAGGTCGCCACCGACATGCGCCTTTGGCTGCGCAGCGAGATCGACGCGCTCGCGGGCCTGCTGCGCCGCGTGCGCGAAAGGCTGCTCGACCTGGCCGAAGGCAACGTGGAGACCCTGATGCCCGGGTTCACCCACATGCAGGTGGCGCAGCCGATCACTTTCGGCCACCACCTCATGGCGTACTACGAGATGTTCACCCGCGACGCGGAGCGGCTGGCGGACTGCCGGCGGCGCATGAACCGCCTGCCCCTGGGGGCCTCGGCCCTCGCCGGGACGAGCTATCCGATCGACCGGGAGTGGGTGGCGCGCGAGCTGGGATTCGACGGGGTGTGCGAGAACTCCCTCGACGCGGTGTCCGACCGCGACTTCGCGGTGGAATTCCTCGCCGCCGCCGCCCTCGCGATGGCCCACGTCTCGCGCCTCGCCGAGGAGCTGGTGATCTGGATGAACCCGCGCTTCGGGTTCGTGGAGATCGCCGACCGGTTCTGCACCGGCTCCTCGATCATGCCGCAGAAGAAGAATCCCGACGTGCCGGAGCTGATGCGCGGCAAGACGGGCCGGGTCTACGGTTCCCTGGTGGCGCTGCTCACGATCATCAAGGGCCAGCCGCTCGCGTACAACAAGGACAACCAGGAGGACAAGGAGCCGCTCTTCGACGCGGCCGACACCCTGCGCGACGTGCTCGCCCTGCTGGCCGAGATGCTGCCGGGAGTGAAGGCGCGGCCCGAGAAGATGCGCTCCGCCCTGCTCGAGGGCCATGCGACGGCCACCGACCTGGCCGACTACCTGGTGCGCAAGGGATTGGCCTTCCGCGACGCCCACGAGGCCGTTGCGCGCGCCGTGCGCGCGGCCGAGGAGGAGGGCAAGGACCTCGCCCAGCTGGGCGTGGAGGCGCTGAGGCGTTTTTCGCCCCTCGTGGACGAGGATGCCCTGGAGGTCCTCACGCCGGAGGGCTCCATCGCCTCCCGCAGCCACATCGGCGGCACCGCGCCGCAAGCCGTGCGTGCCGCCATCGCGCGGGCGCGCGCTCGCCTCTAGCTAGGCCGCTTCCTCGGTCTTCGCCTCGTAGATCCGGCAGATCTTGCGGGTCTCGGGTCCGGAGAGCCGATCGCCCATCTGCCCGCAGCGGTAGATGCGCTGCGAGAGCTTCTGGCACCACGAGCAGCTGTGGCACACGCCGAAAGGCGCCCCTTCGTTGTCCTGCTGGAGGGTGACCAGCGCCTCGCGCAGGGCGGAGACCGCGTTGCGGATGCGGTTGGGGCTGATGTTGCGTGTGGCGTTCTGCCACGGCAGGGCGGGCTGCGACTCGTAGAGCAGGCGCTCGCCCGCGCTCGACAGGCGCAGGCGCACCACCCGGCGGTCGATGTCGTCCTCGAATCGTTCGATCAGCCCGCGCCGGTCGAGCAGCAGCAGCGTCTGGGAGACGGTACCCTTGGTGAGGCCCAGGTACTCGGCGAGCGCCTGCGGCGTGTTCGAGTAGCGGTTCGCCTTGCTGATGTAGATCAGCGCCTGCAAGTGGACCGGCTGGAGGGATTCCTCGGCGCCGGCCTTGCGCAGCTCGGAGCGCATCAGGTTGCCGAGCCGCTCCACCAGCTCCAGCAGGACGATCGGATTCTTGTCCAGGCGCGCCTCCTTCGCGGAAACGACCGCGTCCCCGCATTAGTATCGGGTCGATACGACATTGTCAAGGTTTTGATTCGACGATTTATCGTATCGACTCGAAACCAATCGGGGCCGCCGGCCTCTCGCCGGCGATTTTCGTCGCTTTGCGACGCTTCCGGATCAGCTCCAGGCGACGCGGGCGCCGCCCTGCAACTCGATGAGGCGCGCGAGCGACGCGAAGAGCTCCTCGCCGCTGCGCGTGTCGCGCCAGGCGCCCTCGCGCCACGCGAAGTGGAAGCCTCCCGAGCGCGCGGCCACCCAGATCTCCCGGTTGGGCGTCTGGCGGTTCACGATGATCCGGCTCGCGTCGGGGCACTCGATGGTGAGCACGCCCGCCTCGAGGTCCACGTCGAGCCCGTCGATCGATTCCACCGCCGATTCGATGCGCGCGAGGACCAGATCCGCCGCCCGATGGAATTCCGATTCCGTCATAATGCCGGCCATGATACGCGCGCTCGCCATCGTGGCACTCGCGCTGGCGCTGGCCGCCTGCGGCCAGAAAGGTGCGCTGCGCCTTCCCGAACCGTCGCCGGCAGGGCCCGCGCCGAACTCCCATCCATGAGCTTCCTCGCGCGGGTGGAAGGCGAGCTGCGCCTGGACGGAATGCCGCTCGCGGACGTGGCGCGCGAATTCGGCACTCCCTGCTACGTCTACTCGCGCTCGGCGATAGAGTCCGCGTACCGCGAGTTCGACCAGGGCCTGGGCGGCGTGGACCACCTGGTTTGCTACGCGGTCAAGGCGAGCTCCAACCTCGCGATCCTCGACGCGCTCGCGCGCCTCGGGGCGGGCTTCGACATCGTGTCCGGAGGCGAGCTCGCGCGGGTGCTCGCCGCGGGAGGATCCGCCGAGCGCGTGATCTTCTCGGGCGTGGGCAAGTCGGAAGCGGAGATGCGCACGGCGCTCGCCGCGGGGATCAAGTGCTTCAACGTGGAAAGCGAGCCCGAGCTCGAGCGCCTGGACGCGCTGGCGGGCGCCATGGGGCTGAGCGCGCCCGTTTCCCTGCGCATCAACCCGGATGTCGACGCCCGCACCCATCCCTACATCTCGACGGGCCTCGCGGGAAACAAGTTCGGCATCCCGCACGGCCGCGCGCTCGAGGCCTACGCCCGGGCGGCACGGCTTTCCAACCTGCGCATCACCGGGATCGGATGCCATATCGGCTCGCAGATCCTCGAGACCGCTCCCCTGGACGAAGCGCTCGAGCGCGTGATGGAGCTCGTGGCCGCCCTTGCCGGCGAGGGAATCGCGCTCGCGCACGTGGACCTGGGCGGCGGACTCGGGATCCGCTATCGCGACGAGGTCGCGCCCGACATCCGCGGCTACTGCGAGCGGCTCGCCCGGCGCTTCGCGGGCAGCGGCTTCCAGCTGCTGCTCGAACCGGGCCGCGCCATCGTGGGATCGGCGGGCGTGCTGCTCACTCGCGTCGAGTACCTCAAGCTCGACAAGGCGAAGCGCTTTGCGGTGGTGGATGCCTCGATGAGCGAACTGCTGCGCCCCGCGCTGTACGAGTCCTGGCACGACATCGTCCCGGTGGAGCCATCGCGCGCGGCCCCCGCCACCTACGACGTCGTGGGACCGGTGTGCGAATCCGCCGACGTGCTCGGCGTGGACCGCTCGCTCGCGATCCGCGAGGGCGACCTCCTCGCCATCCTGTCGGCGGGCGCCTACGGAATGGCGATGGCGTCGAACTACAATTCGCGCCCGCGCCCGCCCGAGGTGATCATCGATCGCGGCCGTGCGCTGCAGGTGCGCGCGCGCGAGACGATCGCGTCGCTCCACGTCCTCGAGCGCCGCCTTCCGGACGCCTGAGTCGCCGCCGCGCGTCCAAAGCGCGTTGACTGGCGGCTGTTGGTGTCGAGCCGATACCAAATAGGGCCGAGTCCGATCAAATAGTCATGCTTGACACGAGCGGATTTCATCGAATCGCGTCTAGAATCCGTTCACCAATCTCGTTCGATGCGAAACCCGGACGCTTGGTAGTGCGAAGACCCCCCACGGGGCGGCTAGCACGACAGACAATCGGTCCAACATTGAAAGGAGTCGAATATGGCTAGCAAGAAAAAGTCCGCGAAGAAGAAACCCGCCGCCAAGAAAAAGACCGCCAAGAAGAAGTCTTCCAAGAAGCGCGTAGCGAAGAAGAAGACGTCCAAGAAGAAGGCTGCGAAGAAGAAATCTTCGAAGAAGAAGTCCTCGAAGAAAAAAGCTGCGAAGAAGAAGCCGGCCCGCAAGGCGGCAAAGAAGAAACCAGCGAAGAAGAGAGCGGCGAAGAGAAGGCCCGCGATGATGTCGGCGGCACCGATGAAGCCCATGGCTCCCGCGGTCACCCCAGTCATCACGCCGCTGATCAAGCCGATGAGCTAGGCGGGCGCCCCAGGGCATCCGAACAGCGAACGGCTCGACCCGAATACGAGGCGCGACCCGACCGGTTCCGCGCGAGCGGTGAGCAACACGGCCGGGTAGCGCCTCGCAAGCGGGCTTCCATCACCCGTCGCGCAGGGGCCACGAGCCGAGCGTCGCGTAGCGCCCCGTCCCCGTATCCGTACGCACCAGCGCAAGCTCCTGCGCGTGCCACGCGATGGGCTCGATCGCACTGTCCGGCAGGGGCTTGGCGATGCGCCGCGCAAGCGTGAGGTGCGGAACGTAGGCCCGTTCCTCCAACACGAAACCGGCCTCCCGCAGGCGCAGGGCAAGATCGGCCTGAAGCGCCATGAGCGCTTCCGAAGGCATCGTGCTCCCGGCCCAGGCGACTCGCGCGTTCCGGAACGATCCCACGCGATCGACGGTGATCCCGACGCTGCCGCGATGCAGCATCGCGGCGACGCCCCGCGCGCGCTCCGTGAGCTCGGGCGACGTTTCCCCCAGGAAGGCGAGCGTGAGGTGGATCTTGCCGATCGGCACCGCCCTGCCCCGGGTCGCCTGCGCCACCTCGAGCGCCAGCCGCTCCAGGCTCGCTGCAGCGGGAGCGTCGGGCCAAAGCGCCAGGAAATGCCGCGCCACGGCTAGAGCAGGAAGATGGTGGCAAGGCCGAGAAAGATGAAGAAGCCCATGCTGTCGGTCACGAAGGTGAGAAACACGCTCGATCCCACGGCCGGGTCCCGGCCGAAACGCTGCATCGCGAGCGGGATGAAGATACCCGCGAGCGCGGCGACCACGAGGTTGAGCAGCATGGCGAGCGCCATCACCCCGCCCAGCGCGACGTTGCGGTAGAGCAGCCACGCGAGAAATCCCAGGACCCCGCCCCAGGTCACGCCGTTCAACGCGCTGATGCCCAGCTCCTTGGCGAGAAGGCGGCGCGCGTTGCTGGCACTCACCTGGCCCAGCGCCAGCGACCGCACGATGAGGGTAGTCGTCTGGTTGCCCGAGTTGCCGCCGATTCCCGCCACGATGGGCATGAGGGCGGCGAGCGCGGCCAGCCGTGAGATGGAGCCCTCGAACGCGCCTACCACGCGCGAAGCGACGAAAGCGGTGCACAGGTTCAACGCAAGCCAGGGACCGCGGTTCTTGGCGCTTTCCCACACGCTCGCGAAGATGTCCTCCTCCTCGCGAAGTCCCGCTTGTCCCAGCAACTGGGCTTCCTGGCGGTCGCGCACGTATTCGAGCACCGTGTCGACCGTGACGCGCCCCACGACCCGCCCTTCGCCGTCGACCACCGGCGCGCAGACCAGGTCGTAGCGGTCGAAGGACTGGGCCGCATCGTCGGCGTCGCTTTCCGGGGCGAACGAGACCACCTCGCGATCGTAGAGGCCGTCGATCAGGACGTCCGGGTCGGTCACCAGCAGGCGGTTCAGAGGCAGGGCGCCCTTGAGATGGTCGGCGCGGTCCACCACGAAGAGCGCGTCGGTCTGCCGCGGCAGCTCCTCGTAGCGGCGAAGGTAGCGCAGCGCGACCTCGCAGCTCACGTCCTCGCGAATGCTCACGACCTCGAAGTCCATGAGGGAACCCACCGTGCCCTCCGGATAGGACAGCGCCGACTGCAGGTGCGCGCGATCCTCGACATCCTGCGCCTCGATGATGTCCTGGACGACCTCGTCGGGAAGGTCGGACGCGAGGTCGGCGATCTCGTCGGCGTCCAGGTGCTGGGCCGCGGCCACGATCTCGGCGCTGTCCATGTCCTGCAGCAGCGTGTCGCGCACGGCGTCGGAGACCTCGAGCAGGATCTCGCCGTCGCGGCCGCTGCGCACCAGGCCCCAGACCCAGAGGCGGTCCTCGAGCGGAAGCCCTTCGAGTACATATGCGACGTCCGCGGGGTGCAGCGCCTCGAGCAACGCGCGGGCCTCGTTCGCGAGCAGCGCTTCGTCGCCCGCCGCACCTTCGCCGCGGCGCCGGGCCACCACGCGTTCCATCGCTTCCAGGTGCTCCTGGGGCGAGGCCGCGGCCTCGATCTCCTCGGCGCGCGTTCCCGACTTCACGGCAGCTCCGCGGCCGGCATGCGCGCGAGGATCACCTGCGTCTTGTGCGCAAGCCAGGCCGTATTGCGGTGGCGGTCGTAGAAACGGGGATTGGGAACCATCGCCGCGAGGCGGGCGGCCGCTTCGGGGCCCAGGGCAGCGGCGCTCGTGCCGTAATAGTGGCGCGCCGCGGCTTCGGCTCCAAAGACCCCGTCGCCCCACTCGATCACGTTGAGGTAGATCTCGAGAATCCGGCGCTTGTCCATCAGGTGCTCGATCATGACGGTGATGAGGGCCTCCTGCCCCTTGCGCCACGGCGTGCGCGCCCCGGACAGGAACAGGTTCTTGGCGAGCTGCTGCGAGATGGTGGAGCCGCCCGCGACGACGCGGCCCTTCCGGAGGTTCTTCTCGCGCGCCTTCTCGATCGCTTCCCAGTCGAATCCCTCATGATCGACGAAGCGCGAGTCTTCCGCCACCACCACCGCGCGCTTGAGGTGGGGCGAGATCCGCCCGTAGGGGACCCATGCCTTGCGCAGCGTGGCGCCGGGGTTGCGCTCGCGCATCTGCTCCAGCCGCGCGCGCATGAACGCGGTCGTTTCCGGGTTGTGGTCCTTCCACCACCAGACACGGCCGACATAGGAAAGCTGCAGGACGAGGAAGATGCCCGCGGCGGCCACCGCGAGCCAGGCTCCGTATCGCAGCAATCCCTTCACGCCCGCGTCGATCGCAGCTCCGCCACGAGCGCGGCCGTCTCCGGGCGGCGGCCGCGCCACAGGAAGAACGATTCGGCCGCCTGCTCGACGAGCATGCCGAGCCCGTCGCAGGCGCGCGCGCCGGCGGCCCGGGCGCGGTCGAGGAAGGCGGCGGCGGCGGGGCCGTACGCCATGTCGTAGGCAAGCGTCGCCGCGCCGAGCACGCGGTCGTCCAGCGCGAGGCGCTCCCCGAGCGTCGACGTGGAGGTCGCATTCAGCACGAGGTCGTATCGCGCCGCGGGAATCGCCCCGAGCGCCGCCGCCCGCAATGCGCCGGGCGAGCGGAAGTGATCCACCAGCTCTTCGGCACGTGCAAGGGTACGGTTGGCGACGAGCAGGAGCTCGGGATCGCGCTCGAGCAGCGGCATGATCACTCCGCGCGCGGCTCCCCCGGCGCCCAGCAGCAGGATGCGGCGGCCCTCGATCCGGAACGCGTGATTGCGCTCGAGGTCCGCGATGAGGCCGGCGCCGTCCGTATTGTCGGCCTCGATGCGATCGTCGCGGCG